>JAEXSY010000491.1 GCA_023440105.1 Bacillota bacterium | reverse complement strand
CCTTCTTAATATCTCAGTAGAAAACCTCTCATTATTGAAATTCATAGAAAACAGCATTGTTCCATTAGAAAGGAGGGATAAAAGATTAATATACATACTTATCTGAGCCAGCTCCTGAGCCTTATCCATCTGATTGTTCATCTGATAGGCCTGAATCAAAAGCCCTTCCCCCTGCATCCTCTTTGGATCCAAAATCCTTTCAAGACCTAAAATAGCTTCCTCAATATCGTTCATCTGAAGCTGTGCACCTCCCTTCATGATAATAGCATCGTTAGAAAGTCCTGCATCCCCACTTTTCTCTATTATACGATTGCAGAGGTCAACAACCCTTTTAAGAATTTCCCTCTGCTCTCTTTCATCTCTAGCTAAGTTGTAATGATTAATCCAAAGCACCGTCAGCTGCAAAAGCAGTGGATAGCAGGAATAATACTCCTTTTCTAATCCATTAACCTTCTCCTTAACCTCTTCAAAGGGCAGTCTTGCAAAATCCTCCGCCAGCTTGTGATACACTTCTTTTATCTTCTTTTTAGACATTTGTGCTTCATAACCAACTAATCTATCTATAGTAATATTAAAATATCCAGCAATTCTAGGCAGCAGCACAATATCTGGAAAGCTCTGACCATTCTCCCATTTCGAAACAGAAGCCTTAGTAACCCCAAGAAAGCCAGCAAGCTCTTCTTGCGTAATCCCATATTCTTTTCTAAGCTTAGAAATATTCTCAGACAGTTTAAAACCCTCCAAAATACCCCCTCCTCTCCTATGAGAATCTATTGTTTAAAGTTAACTTATAATATAAATATAACCCCTTAGCTTCTTATTAACAATGGATTTACAGTTAACTTTAGGAAACAAAATCAACTATTAAGATACTAAGAATTTTCAAAGGCTCACTATAATGTATGTTGAATAAATAGATTAAAGGCATTGCCCACATAGCCATGCCTTTAATCCGATACTTCTTTTAAACTGTCAGCAATCACCTTAATCTACTGTCTTAGCACCGAAGGATTCATAATATAGCTTTTTCAGCATTTCTGTCAGTTCATTACTGTCGCCACCGATCCAATCTCCCTTTTTATTAACTTCTCTGAAGAAATAGTACGCTTCTTCCGTAGTTAATACAGTATCCTTACTGCCATTCTTATAAGTGATTTCTATAATAAACCCCTTATCGGCACTAGGCTTATGTTCCCTATCCTCTGCAGTTCTGCTTGAATAGGCAGAAATAGCTACTAATGCATTAAAATATTCCTCGATTTCTTTCTTATCATTGGAGTCTAGATAAATAAATTCCTTATACTCATTCTTTCTAGTCTCACTATTATAAAACATTCTATCTCCATAAATCTTCATACCATCAACCTCTGATAAGCTTCCCGTTACTAAAGATTCACTAGTAATATTTTTTACTGCCAAGGCAGTTGATATAGCAACGATTATTATCAATATCAAAGGGATAATCTTTTTCATCATATTCATTCTCCTCCCATTAAACAACACAGCTTCTTATACTCATAAATAACTAGCTTTATTTATTCCAAGTTAAGCTTTTTATTAATGATTTCTTCTAATACAGTCCAGAATATTATAGCTAAAATTACACTAGTTCCCACGCCAACAACTAATATAATGCTCAAGCCATTATTAAGAGAGTTCATTGTAAGCCACTGCTCCTCATTGACAAAGCCCACAAGAAACATGGTTATAAAGGAAATAACTCTAGTCACTACACCGAATATAAGATAAGCTCCAAAGGAAGCCAACTTCTTATTCTTAAAAAATAAATGTCCAACAGAAATTGATAAATAGATTATTAGTATTTCACAAATATATCCAGTAAATACCGCTAACATTATAGTCTTAGTAAGGGATATAATATCTATACCAAACCTAATATAAAAGCTCACCACAATATTTTCATAGATACTATTAGTACCACCAAGAATTTGTCCATAACCATTATATATACTGTTGAAAGCACTGATATCATAGTAGCTAATAAGTAGCGACACTATCCCTATAATAACACTGACCATAGTCCAAAATACTGAAACCGTAAGCTTGGCGGTGAGATGTTTCCATGGGCTTATAGGAAGAGTAAAAGTTAGATAACCCTCATCACCAAAGAAGTTTTTATAGAATCTCTCAACAATAACATAAAGAGTTACGGCAATGAGACCAATTATACAAGCAACCTGCAAAAATATAGATAGATCACTCACTAGTTTTGATATTGACCCACTGACATCAGTAGGCTGAGAAGCCCCTTTAAACCCATTAGTGAGCTTACTGATTATAGTAAAAACAATCAATATGCCATATATAGGTAAGAACTTTCTCCAGGTTGCCTTAAATTCATATTTAATAAGCTTTACTAACATTTAAACACCTCCCTAAATAAGCTATCTACCGACTGCCCTCTCTCCTCTCTAAGGGAATCCACAGAAGAGGTTAGAAGTATCTCACCCTTAGAAATAAAGATCACATCATCTAAAACCTTTTCAACATCTGATATAAGATGTGTTGAGATCACTACTGAGGCTTCAGGATTATAATTGCTTATAATAGTATTTAAAATATAGTCTCTTGCAGCAGGATCAACAGCAGCTATAGGCTCATCCAGTAAATAAAGCTTAGCCTGTCTACTCATCACCAGTATCAGCTGAACCTTTTCCTTAGTTCCCTTGGACAAGGTCTTTAGCCTGTCCTTAGGATTAATATCCAACCTATCAAGCATATCTAAAGCCTTAGCCTCAGAAAAATCCCTGTAAAAGTCCTTAAAAAAGGCTACTAAGTCCTTTACCTTCATCCAATCATTTAGGTAGGTTCTTTCTGGAAGATAAGAAACCATGGCCTTGGTTTTAACGCTAGGCTTCAAGCCATTTATTAATATCTCCCCTTTATCAGGGACTAATAGACCATTAACAAGCTTTATAAGAGTAGTCTTACCGCTGCCATTTGGCCCTAATAAACCTACAATTCTGCCAGGTGCTATAGTTAGATTAGCATCCTTAAGAGCTACCTTTTTATAGAAATTCTTAGATAAGTTTTTGCACTCTAATACAGCTGTCATTGCTTTTCCTCCTTAATTATTCTGCCGAGTAATTCCATAAGCTCTCTTCCTGTTATGCCTAGCTTCTTCATATTTATCAAAAACTCTTCTACCTTCTCTAAGGCAATTGTATCTTTAATCTCCTCTATCATCTCACAATCCTCCGTAATAAATCTTCCACTAGTTCTGTGGGAAAATACAAGTCCCTTTCCTTCAAGCTCACTGAGAGCCTTCTGCATAGTATTTGGATTCACTCCTGCTTCTTCCGCCAGCTCTCTCACAGAAGGCAGTCTATCTCCTGGCTTATAGTAGCCAGAAATTATCCTAAGCACAACCTTTTCAGTTATTTGCTGATATATTGGTCTATCTGCTCTTAACTCCCAGGCCATCACTTCACTCCTTTCTATCCACATATTTTTATCCTACATAGCTTTGTTTTCTTTTATCACTGTATTAATCCGCATAAAACTGTATTACTGTATTAATGACTTAATACAATCGTACAGTCTTATATTCCATTTGTCAACATATTTTACATTTTATATTAATTATCCCTTTTTCACGATATCACCCTGCTGTGATGAAGTGAGTTTTGTTAAAAAAACTGGTTTTTTTCTATCTCTTATATACTTTAACTACAGGCCCAATATGAAAATAACAAATAATTATTATTCATTAAAAATCACTATTTATCATCTTGTAAAGGTTTATTTTATACCATATAATAGAGATGTAGACGACAGAAATTATTCAAACAAGGAAATTTTTCAATTAATTTTCTGACTATTTTTCTGTCAATGAAAATTATAAGGAGTAATAAAAAATGATAGATTTTATTAAAAAGATTCTCATGATAGATAAAAATATATACCAATCAAGGGACATTAAACAGATGGACTTTGAGGATAGGCTTGATTATTATAAAAATAATGATATGAAGCTTAACAAAGAACCAAAAGAAATATCTACTATATACTTTTTTTAAGAACAATATATATAAGCCTAAGAGTGCTATAAAAATAAAAAATCGGGAATACTACAGCCCTACATAACAAGGGCTTTGTAGCTTCCTGATTTTTTTTATTATTTTATATTCTAAAACACCACTAAACCACCTATTATTTCCATATAACCATATGTTATAATACTTTTAATTACTGTAAAATTTTAGGAGATTATTATGGATATATCAAAGCTAATCGCCAACAAAGGTCTTTCTGAACTAGAAATTAAAGTCCTCAATTTCATGCTGGGGAACCTATCACTATGCCAGAAAATCGGAGTAAGAGGGGTAAGCAAGCATAATTATACCTCCACCTCTACCATAATGAGGCTCTCTAAAAAATTAGGATACTCAGGTTATATTGATATGATTTATGGACTATCCGCCCTGGTAAAAGAAAGCTCCTGCGGGAATGAGTACACCAGCGAATTCTTAAACAATCTAAATAACCCTGATCTTATGATATTTAATAGAAGAGAAGAAGTGGATAAGCTTTTAGCATTGCTATCCACAGATACTCATAAAAGCATATTCATCTATGGTACAGGCCTCTCCTACGTTCCTGCTCAGTACCTCTATAAAAAGCTCATGATTCTTGGAAAGAGCTGCATCATCGCTACTGGCTCAGATTCCATAGGTATATTTGAAAACAATCTAAAGAATATTCATTTCATGATTGTCTTCTCCAAATCAGGAGAAACACCACTAGTAATAGATAAGGTTTCTATGGCAAAGTTAAACGGCATCAAAACCGTTGCCTTTACCAGAGAAACCGATAATTCCTTGAGCTCCATGGCAGATATCTGCTTTAGAATAGAGGATTTCAATAAGCTAGACGACAGAAATCTCCTTCCCAATACCTTTTATCCTAAAACCTTAATGCTCATAGAGTTATTACTTTTTGAATTCACATTAGATAGAAAGCTATTTTGAAAACCTGTTTCCCTTTAGGGTAACAGGTTTTTTACTGCCCTAAAATTATGTACAACCAGTTAATAATTTGTTTATAATTTAACTGTAAACATTTACCATAATGTGTAGGGGGTTATTATTAATGAAGGAAAAGCTAATGAACAAGCTGCAAGCATTTTCTAAAGGAATGTTCGTACCGGTACTCATCCTTCCCATAGCTGGTATCATTATTGCCCTGGGTAATATTTTGACCAATGCCAGACTAGCAGAATATCTTCCATTTCTAAGCAATAAAATTATTTTTGGTTTCGGAAAGCTCTTATCCGGTTCTCTTGTATCAATTTTAGTAAACTTAGGCCTGATTTTTGCAGTTGGCTTATCCATAGGTCTGGCAAATAAAAAGAAGGCCGAAGCGGGCTTTACTGCTGTACTGATCTTTTTAATATTTATCAATGCAATGAACAACTATCTCAGTGTTACGGAAAAGCTTGTCCCAGCTGACGCCTTAAGAGGCTCAGGGCAGACCACCGTTCTGGGAGTTCAAATTCTTGATATGGGTGTATTTCTTGGTATTATTCTCGGTATTCTGGTTTCCTACATCCATAATAAATACTGTGAAAAGGAATTTAAAGGTGCCTTCCAGATATATGGAGGTTCAAGATTTGTCTTCATAGTACTGATTCCTATAACAGTAATATTAGCTGTACTGCTCAGCAATATCTGGCCTTTTGTTCAGCAAGGAATAAGCGCCTTAGGAACCTTTATACAGAATACAAACAACTTCGGTATCTTCCTTTACGGTGCTCTTGAAAGACTGCTAATTCCCACAGGGCTTCACCATTTAGTTTATACTCCTTTCCTTTATAGCTCCCTTGGTGGCGTTGCTGAAATTGGAGGACAGGTATATGAAGGAGCTAGAAATATATACTTTGCTGAGTTGGCTGATCCATCTATTCTTCAACTTTCAAAATCAGTAATCTGGGATGCTAGAGGCTTATCCAAGATGTTTGGACTTCTAGGAGCCTGCCTTGCAATGTACCATACCTCTAAGGATGAAAACAAAATGAAGATAAAAGCATTATTAATCCCAGCAGCTTTTACCTCTATATTAGCCGGGGTAACGGAGCCAATAGAATTCTCCTTTATGTTTGTTGCTCCTATACTTTTTGTAATACATTCTATTTTAACAGGCCTAGGAATGGTTGTTTTAAATCTCTTTAACGTGAGAGCTATAGGTCCTAACGGCATTATTGACTTCTTCCTGTACAATGTACCCTTGGGCATTTCAAAAACTGGCTGGCCCATGTTCCTTTTAATCGGTGTCTTCCAGTTTGCAGCTTATTATCTCATATTTAGATTTGTAATCACAAAATTCAAGCTAAAAACCCCTGGGAGAGAGGATACCCCAGAGGAAACAAGGCTATATAGCAAGAGCGACTACAAAGAAAAGGTTAAGAGCTCTAATGAGAAGATTGATGCTTCTATAATCCCTACTATAATAGAGGCTTTAGGAGGAAGAGAAAATATTTTAAAGGTAGACAACTGTTTTACAAGGCTGAGACTTATTATAAAGGATACCTCACTTGTAAAGGAAGATAGGCTTAAGAATGAAACAGGAGCCAGTGGCGTTATTATAAAGGGAGAAAATGTTCAGGTGATTTATGGCCTTAAGGTTACCACTATAAGAAAAAACGTCGATGAATTTTTAGGACTAACAATAGAATAGTCGAGGAGGAACTAAATGAAAAATTTCATATTAACCATTGCCGGTGGAGGAAGCACCTATACACCAGGTATTGTAAAGAGTCTTTTGATGAACAAGGATAGGTTTAAGCTTAAAGAGCTCAGGCTTTATGATATAGATAGAGAAAGACAAGAAAAAGTAGCACTTATCGCAGCAAGTGTTATAGAGGAATATGATAAGGAGGTTAAGCTTATCATAACCACAGATCCTGAAGAAGCCTTTAATAACGCAGATTTTATATTTTCCCAGATGAGAGTTGGAAAGTATAAAATGAGGGAGCAGGATGAAAAAATCCCTCTAAAATACGGAGTTGTAGGTCAGGAAACCTGCGGCCCTGGAGGACTAGCTTATGGGATGAGAACAATATTTCCCATGATAGAGCTCATTGATCTAGTTGAAAAGTATGCTAGTAAAGACCACTGGATAGTAAATTACTCAAACCCCGCCTCCATTGTTGCAGAGGGGATAAGGCGATTACGACCGAAGGCAAGGGTTTTAAACATCTGTGATATGCCCGTGGGAGTTATTAGAAATATGGCTGCCATTTTAAAGGTAGACAGAAACAGCTTAGTGGTGGACTACTTTGGCCTTAATCATTTTGGCTGGTTTACCAGGGTGATGGTGGATGGAGTGGATAAACTTCCTGAACTGAGGAGCCATTGTGAAAAGCACGGTTTACTGGTGGAGGATATGTCAAAAGTAGATGCTCAGCACTCAGACCCTTCCTGGATTAAAAACTACAAAAATATAAAGTACATGCTAAGCTTCTTCCCTGACTATATACCTAACCCTTATCTTCAGTACTATCTTTTAGGTGATAAAGTAGTATCAGAAATGGACAAAAACAGGACCAGAGCCAACGAAGTAATGGAGGGAAGAGAAAAAAAGCTATTTGATGCTGTAGAGGAATATAAAGCTACCGGCAGGGTTGATTTGTCCTCCTTTTATGTAGGAGTTCACGGACAGTTTATAGTAGATGTAGCTATCTCCTTAGCCTATAACCTAAGAAAGAGATTTCTAGTCATCGTTGAGAATAAAGGAGCCATATTGAATTTCCCCTCCGATGCCATGGTTGAGGTTCCCGCCTATATCACAAGTGATGGCCCAGAGGTAGTCAGAATAGGAGAAATCCCTACCTTCTACAAAGGCATGATGGAACAGCAGCTAGCCTCAGAAAAGCTCATGGTAGATGCCTGCCTCGAGGGCTCCTATAATAAAGCCCTCATGGCCCTTACCATGAATAAAACCGTAGATTCCGCCTTTACAGCAAAGAAGCTATTAGATGATTTTATCCTAGCCAATAAGGGGTACTGGCCCGAACTGAAATAAGTAATAAGTAATAAGTCATGAGCTATAGCCCATGACTTATTATCTATTCTATTTCCCCACTATCTTCAAAAGCCTTTCTTTTATGCATGAGATAACACAGGAAACATCAATCGTTTTTTCTCTATAACTTCTAAGCCTTCTCCTCTAATAAAAAGAGTTGAATTCTCCTCACATAATTCCTCTATATGATATCCTTCTCCATTAATAGGCGTAAAGCCTAAAACAACCTTTTTTATTCCTGGTCCAAAGGAGGCTATCACCTTATCTAAGTCCACTTTATGGTCTGCTACTATCTGATTCAGGAAAAGCTTATCCTCAGAAATTTCTGCCACAGCATAGCAATCCTCCTCCTTTAAATAGTAGACAAGGTTACTGCTCACTGTATAAAATGCCATAAGGCCAAGATTTTTCACACCAAATCTATCATTATATACACTTTTCTTCACAGCATCTAAAAACATTGTCCAGTTTACCTTACTTTTCATATCAAAGGACTGTACGCTTTTAATATTATTTGAAGCAGTAAGCTCCTTGCTATATTGATATTCCCTTCCTTTTATAAATCCAAATTTTGGATAGAAATCCAAGACACTGTCATTAGCAAAAAGATAAATGCCATCAACCTTAGGTTCATACTCCTCAATTATCTTTTCCATAAGATATCTACTGAGGCCTTGACCTCTATAATCCTGATGAGTCATCACAGTACCTAGCTGAATAAAGTTCTTATCCTCACCATCAAGAGAGAAATCCATTATATTAACAGAGACATTAGCAATAATCTTCCCCTTGTCCACAAAAGAATAAGGTATATATTGATCTCCCCAAAAGCCATTATCGTACCAGTCAATAAAGCTTAAGCCGAAGGTCTCTCCTGCAAGGTCATTAAAACTTGTCCGCAGTGCATCATCATTTTTATAATTCTTTACGAAGGTGTATTTCATGGCAATCATCTCCAAAATAATGTTCATAGCAACAATCCTCAATTATCTGATAATGCTCGTCAGTGTCATCTACCACATAATTAAGGCCTTCTAATTGAAATTCTTTAATGATTTTCTTTATTATAGTCTCATTGTTTAAGCTGCTGTTTAGATATATATAATATATATCCTTTTTATAGTTATAGGTAACTCTACCTCTAGGACAGCAAAAATACTCCTGCTCCTCAAGCACCCTCAGCTTCTTAGCTAGCTTATCCCAAAACTTTGAATGATCTCCGAAGGTCTTGAAATCTCCAAACCTCTGAGCCTGGAAGCTTGGAACTGAATCGCTGATTATTTCTCCTGATAAATAGAAAAACGGACCTACCTTCCCTTTATATCCCATGGCTATGCCTCCCTAAATATTTATGATAATGGAGCAAATAACAAATACTACTGCAAGGACTAAACAGATTCCTGTCCAAATAGCAAAAAACTCCTCCGCCTGAACTAATAAATGGACCTCACATAAATCTGGCAGGGATTCCACTTGTCCCAAAGAGTTGGAAAGCATTCAAATTCCTTAAAACCAAGGCTCTTATAGAAGGCTATAGTTCTATCATATTCTTCATAGCAGCCTTCTTTTACAGTCTTAACCTGCATATATAAATAACCCTTCTCTTTAGAATAATCATAGCAGCATTTAAACAAGCTTTTACCTATTTTATTTCTATGAAACTCTTTTAAAACTCCCATAACATAAATCTCAACAGTGTAGGGACTTGTCTCTTTTAAAGCTATAAATCCCCTGGCCACTTCCTCTTCCATATCAGCCCAAAAAGGCATATCCTTGCTGCAATTTATATATTCTTCAGTGCTTTCTGGTAGACCAAACCAGTCTGGCAAGTCAGCTAATACTTGCCTTGCTATTTGTTCTTTCTGTTCGTTATCATCAATCATGCATATCATTGTAGTCCTCCGATTAAATCATTTTTTCCTATTATTTAATGCGATACTTAAGCTTAAATATATACTTATATTATAAATGAGTATCAGATAATTTGTAATATAATTCCATAAAAAAGATGCTGCAAAAGTTCTTCTGCAGCATCATAAAAAGGAATAAAAGCTCAAAGTTGAATTTTTAACCTTTAGACTTAAAGAATCTACGTATTAATATAATCCCAATTCCCAGGCTAAAAAACATAACAATTATCCATAGTCCTATATCGAAGCTATCCCCTGTAGCAGCATTTCCTGCCGGTTCCTCTATTCCATCTGATGGGTCCGTAGACTGAGGCTTTTCCTGGCTTCCTTCGCTGGTGGTCTTAATTACTGTATAATCCTTATAAGCCCTTTCCCCATCAATAGTAATTTCCAGCTGAGCTTCAGTACTGGTAGGAAGCGCGTATCCTTTAGGGACGCTTATAAGCTCTATAGAGTAGCTTCCCGCAGATATATTTTCAAAGACTGCTTGTCCATTTTCATCTGTTTCCAGAGTAATATCCTCCATTAAAATAGCTGCTCCTTTTACACAGACCCCTTCACTATCCTTTACAGAAACCACTATAGTTCCTTTATCAAGAGGTATAAAGTTAATTTCATTGGCCTCAGCATAAGCATCAGCCTCAGTAGTTAGATAGCCATATATATTAAAGCCATCCACCTTCATAAGAGCATCGGAAGCTTCATGACCATGGGCAATCTTTTCTTTAACTATAGGTACAGCTTTCTCTGATAAAGGCTTATTTTGACCCTCCCCAGAATTCCTTAAAGCTATATCCATCTCTTTACTGTTACTCTCCTTCAGGACACGGTCATAGATCTCTTGTCCATCCATCCCCTCATTACCATCGTCCCCTTCTTCAGGGACTACCATATCAATAACTATACCCTCACTGCTGTTCCATCCATAGTCTAAGGCCTGAATTCTACTATATTCAGATAACATGGTATATTCACTGCCATATATATGCTCTATTATATGGTCATTAAATAAGGTGACAAATTCATCAAATTTAGTAATGTCCCATATAAAATAGCTATTATCACCTTCCTGGTCCTGAGCTCCTATAACCTCTGGCTTTACAGCTTCCATAGCTGAATATATATTCTCAGTGATATATCCCTTATTAACCAGGGACTCTGCATAATTCATTACCTCAGTAATGTCAGGACCTAAAAATAATTCTCCATCAGTATCCTTAATAACTGTAGCTATGTTCACTCCTTGAAGAGGCCTATTATCAGAAGCTGAGGTCACTAGTGCAGTGGTGTTATCAGCGGTATTTATCACCTGGTAATCCTTCAACTCAGGACTTACTGTATCCACATAAAAATCATAGCTTAAGGTATTAACCACATCTCCTTCACCAGCCTTTGCACTTATGGTTAAGGTGTAATCTCCATCTTCTAGTTTGGTGCTGTCAAAGCCTTCTCCAGAGGTTAAATAATTATAATACTCATAATCAAATAAGGATGTGACATAAGCACCACTGGTATAATAATATGATTTAGTTTCATCAGCTCCAAAGAGGTAATCATAATTAGCTATTTCCCTACCTCGGGAGTCACTGATGGTATAGCTTATATCCCTGGCATTTCTTAAAAGGCCAGTATCGGTAGATAAATAGGTATAGCCATCCTCTCCATACTTATTGGAGGCAAGATATGGGCTATAGGATAAATTTTCTCCATCATATTCACCTGTAATATGATTTTCACCTAAGGTAGCATAATAGAACCAGCTATCCTCAGAAGAATTGTAGTACATACCCTTGATATGTGAGGAATAATAATAGGAATCACCATCATATATTGTGCCATCAAATAGCTCCAGGCTATCCCAGTCTCCAAGGAAGCCCAAAAGAGGCATGGATAAATCTACTTCATCATCATTTTCTGATTTAAGTACCATAAAGCCTTCTACATAAAAGCCATTGCTAAAATACTCAAGGAAGCTATCTATAACCTCATCAGAAAGCTCAATTTCAACAGTGACCTCTACTTCCTCTAAAGGAAGCACTGTTATCTTCCTTCCAACCTCTGAAGCTGTGGTATAGCCGATGGAATAATCCTCTATGGTAGTAACATTTTTATCAACAACTATCTCCTTAATTCCAGTATTAAGAAATGCATATTTTTCAATAGTGGTTATGGACTCAGGAAGTATTACCTCTGTAATAGCTTCTTTCCCCTGAAAGGCAGCTTCACCAATGGTAGTAACCTTATAACCATCAATTTTATCTGGTATTATAACTACCGTACCAGTCCCCTTATAACCAGTGATAGTAGCGGTACCAGCCGCAGTATCTTTTATATATTGAAAATCGTCGAAAGACTCCTCCAGAGTATTATCCCAGCTAATGGTTATATTAGCCTCGTCCTCATCTCCTGTACCATCCAGGAAGGTATAGCTTGTAAGATAATTGTAGCTAGGATCCTCAGGATTAGGTGAGTCCGTTTGCAGCTGGAGCTCTGGTAAATAGCTCTTTACCTCATGAGAATAATTTTTTATGGTAAAGGTGAATTCATATTCTCCTGTGGTACTATCTCCTAGCTCAGCCTTAGGACGCTGATTGTCTCCCACATAAAGGTATGCCCCTGAATTAATTGCATTATAAATATTAACAAGGCCTGCTCCCTGCTTTCGTGGTGAATAATAATCCACGGTACCATTACCATAATCATATTCTACTACTGGTGTAGCGGTGCTCATCAGTATATTATTGATGATCTCCATCTTTTCTGTGCTGTCTGCCCCCTGGAAGCTTTCATTAACATATTCCTTAAGTATAGCTGCTGCTCCCGACATATAAGGTGCTGCCATGGACGTACCACTATAGGTCTTATAGCCCCCTCCAGGTACTGAGGAATAAATATCTTCCCCTGGGGCTGTAATTTCAGGCTTTAAGGTAAGCCCTGGGGTTGTACCCCAAGAGGAAAAGCCAGACATTCGTCCTCCCTCACCACTTTCAATGCTGGCCACAGAAACTGATGATCCATAAGTAGAGGGGGAGCTAACAATTCCATAATCAGGGGTAGCTCCATAGGGATAATTGTTTTCTGTGATTTTATAACCCTGCCAATAGGAGTTACCCGCAGCAACCATGAGATTTATCCCTGCCTTTTCAATCCTCTGATACATCTCCTTTGTGGCTTCCACTGCACTTTCAGTAAAGCCTGCAGAGGCTCCCAGGCTCATATTAATAACATCAGCCCCTAAAATAACTGCATCCTCTAAGGCTGCAAGGACATCCTCCTCAGAGGCTCCCTTATTTCTATTAGAAAAGACCTTCATTATCATCAGCTGTGCATCAGGAGCTACTCCAAAAAAATCACTGCCATTATTGCCAGCAGCTGTACCAGCTACATGGGTACCGTGTTCATTTCCTGAGTTAGGCATAACATCGCTATCATCATCGGCATAATCGTAGGAGAATATTAGCTTACTGCTAATTACCTCACCCTCTCCTCCGCTGCTTAAGGCATCAGTAGAATTCTCAATAAAAGCTTCCATTTCCTCCTGAGAGTATTTAACCTTCTCAGGCTCCACAGAAAAAGCCTCATGGTCATAATCAATACCAGAATCAACAATAGCAACAGCTACTCCCTTTCCTGTATACCCTGTATCATTTATCATATCTGAGCTCAGGCTTATTCCACCCTTTGTACTGCTTGTTTCACTGGCACTATCTGTTACAGGGATATCATAGGATCCCGCTACGTAAGCACGCTTTACCCCCCTTAAGGATTCTATTGTTTTTAAATCCTTGTAGGGAACCTTGATGGTAAATCCGTTCATCACCGCAGTGTAATTATGTCCATTTTCAAAGGATACCCTGTCAACCTTTTTATCTATTTCTTTTTTTACCCTTTGGTGCTGTTCTATTATCTTCTCTATCAAAGCTTGTCCTCTAGTAGATACAGCAAAGTCACCAACAGCCTCGGGAGCAGAGTCAACTAATGTATCCCCTTCTAGCTCCACAATTATTGTAACCTCATCCTCAGGCTTATATTTTACTCCTCTGTTTATAGAGGTCTTCATTTCTTCTAAAGCTTCTATTTGCCCTGTAGCTTCTAGAGCTTTCAGGTTCTCTGTCTTTCCATTCCTTTCTGAGATTCCAGTAATAGCCTCTCCATTACTTGGTTTTACCATAAAGCCAAATATCATAAGTAAAGAAAGGAATCCCGCCATTATACGTTTTCTCATTGAGCTACCTCCTAAAACTATCAACTAATATAATTATATTAAATGATAATTTAACATAAAAGCGTATTTTATGAGAATATTATATAAATTTCGATAATAACTGAACAAATAAAAAGTATCCCAAGAAATAAACTGCATTTCTTGGGATACTCTTTAACTTCCTAAACACAATAATACGTATCTTATTCATTATTATAACTTCTCAATTTCAGGACAGCTCTTTAATAACTTTTCATTGGCTATCTCTAATTGTCTGTAATACTCATTATAGGAAGGACTCAATCTTTTCATAGCTGGAATAAATACCTCATTATATCCACTATTACTGTTGAAGTCTTTTAAAAGCTTCTCTATTTTATATGCTGGTGAAGCTTTATATTCCTCAGACTGCTTATACTTAAAATATTCCTCTAATATTTCCTTATTATCCCGCAAAAATTTCTCAGGATCTTCAATGGATTTCTTAGTTTCTGCCTGCATGGTATTAATATTATCATTGGTGAAATTCTTCGTACTATCTATAAAAAATTCCTGCAAATCTGGAGGAAATTCAAGAGCTGGTATGCTATCAAGAAACTCTATAACCTCTTTATAGGCAGCCTTTTGCTCCTCTGTAGAGATAGGTTCTTGTAGAAACCTTGAAAAATGCATACAAAGAAAACGTCCATAATATCCAGGAAATAACACAAGCAATCTTTCCGTAACAGTTGCCCCTTCTTCAATAGCCTTTAGCCTCTCTTCCACTTCCCTATAGTTTTTTCCTCTGCTGAGCTCTTCTAATATTGAGCTTTTTAGCTCTTCCCTTTGAAGCTTTAATTCCTTTTTAAGAGATATTCTTTTTAAAGCATTACCTGATAAGTCTCTAAGAACCTCTTTTATTTCCTCAGTACTAAGTCCTAGTTTTCTATAAACAGAGATTTCTTTTAAAGCTTCTATATCCTCATCCTTGAAGTCTCTATAGCCATTAGATAAGGTACCAGGAGAAATAAGTCCTTGGTCTATATAGTATTCAATAGCTTTTTTAGTAAGTCCTGACTTTTTACCTGCCTCGTTGATCAGCATTTACAATCACCTCTTAATTAATGATAAACTAACCCCCAAGGTAATAGTCAATACCTGAAAACATATTTATCTCATCTAATTTTTCACAAAAGAATATCCAAGTCATTAGAGACTATATGACCTTATAGAAAGCACTTCAAAATTGATAGTTAGAATATGTAATTAAATATTTCTTGATAAACAAAAGGTAGTACAGAAGCCACTATAATTCCAATTACAATTGCTGAAGTTGAAAAAGCAATAAATTTCTTCCGTGATATTTCATTCCTTTTATATACAGTAAAAAATGCTCTAATCAAAAAAAAGACAGTCACGAATATGAATAAGGCTGAATAAATACTTATTAAAATTACTTCCATTGTACACCTGCTTTCATAAAATGTATTGACTAAATTTTACCACATTATTAATAAAGTAGATATAATGAAATAAATACACAACAAAATGCAATATATAATTAACATTTTTCCATTTATTTCATACAATATATATAAGGAGGGGTTCCTTTGAAGAATAAGAGAATGAAAATAGCACGTATTGAATTAGACATGAGTCAAGATGAATTAGCTAAGGCTGTGGGCGTTACAAGACAAACTATAGGATTAATTGAGGCAGGTAATTATAATCCATCACTAAACCTATGTATTCTTATATGTAGGATATTAGGCAAAACATTAAACGACTTATTTTGGGAGGAATCATAATGAATGGTTTAAAAAATGATGATGAAAGAACCCTATTACTTAAGAGAAAAGTTCAAAGCGATGGTTTTCAATTAATATCAATTTATCTCTTATTATCAGCCCTAATCCAAAAATTCTTTTTCAGCGCTTCCTTTGATCAAATTGCTGTAGAACTAATAGGATTTTTAGCTGCTGAATTGTATCTAGTAATTAGAAATATTTCCTTGGGAATAAATATGTATTCTGAGGACACTAGAGTTAATAAAAACATTATCAAAGGAGCCCTAATATCTGGATTAGGCTGCTGCGTTTTTCTATTCATATTAGCAGGGATAAGAGATATATCAACTTTATTATTAGTATTTATATTCACTGCTATCTCATCTTTATCAGCTTCATTTCTCTTCTATTATATTAACAAAAGAAAGCAAGCTAAAATAGATACAGAGTTAGACAAAGAAGAAGATAATTTTGATTAATAAGAGCTTATATAAAAGGAC
>JAEXSY010000477.1 GCA_023440105.1 Bacillota bacterium | reverse complement strand
TCTCGCCCACATAACTAGGTAATGATATTATAACTTCCTCTGTTTTATTATTTGTATATCTAAGGACCTCTGCATAAGCCATAATGAAAGGTCCTACACCTTTACCTTCATTAGCATAAAAAGCTGTCGTATAGGTAGATGAATTATCAGCACTTCCTTTAAAGGATATATTAGTTAAACCATAGGTATTCCTTTCTGATGAGGAACGACTACTGTCATAAACACTAAGCTGACTAGAAGTATAATCTTTAAGATTATTATTTACTAATCCTTCAAAGGCCTTTTCTCCATAAGTGCTATAGGATGAATCAAGCCATCCATTATTAACAGCCTTCATTATTGAATAAGCAATCATTGCAGTTCCTGAAGTTTCATAAGGATTTTGAGAGGTAGCTATAGAGCTTCCATCTCTTTTGCCATCAACCAAGTTTCTCCACATTCCTGTAGTTGAATCTTGATATTTTATCATAGCATCTACAAAGCTTTTAAACTGGGTCTTCATAGCCTCCAGGTTGTCTCCATCCATATAAGGCATTACATCTACCATAGCCATAGCATACCAGCCTATAGCTCTAAGCCAGAAGTTGCCGTTATACTTTGTGGAACTACTTGCAGCGTGATAATAAAGTCCAGTTTCAGGATCAACCATGTTTTCCCCAATCCAGGCAAAACGTTGTGCTATAGTGTCAAGCTCCTCTGTATCATTTATTGATGAAGCATATTCTGCAAGAAAAGGCTGAATCATATAAACTCCATCTAACCATACTTTATATGTTGGTGCTGAGGTAGTAGAGTAGCTTCCACCAGAAGTCCAACCAGAATGCCAGTAGTTATTGCCTACACTAGGATCTACATATTTACTTCCATTACCGGTGGTTAAGTCAGCATAAAGTTTTGAAGCTGCTGTAGTATATCCATAATCCAATAATAAACTTGCTGTTTTATAGCAATCAGCTCCATGATAATCCACATATCCTGCATAGCTATTTAGGTTACCATCAGAATCAATCATAGCAGCAAGATACCTCTTTACATAGCTTTCATATTCAGTTAAACCAGTAACGTCATATATATAATCAAGTCCTTCAAATACAACTCCATTGTAATAGCTCCACTCAAAAAGATAACTTTTATTATTTGCATCACGACGTTCATTATCCCAACTAAAACAAGATGAGGTACTTTTAACTACGGTGTCTGGATTATTAGTATCATTATTAATAGTGAGAGCATCAATATAAGTCTTTGCAGTATTTAATGCCTTTGTCAAGGAATCTTGAGTTCCTTTGGTATCAGCATAAACATACCATCCATCAGGTATAAACGATGTAATCATACTAAATAATAGTAATATAGAAATAATTCTTATCCTATTTTTCTTAAAATATTTTTTCATATTTATCCTCCTTTCTATAATTTATTCATCGTAAATATAAGCAACTATTAGAGTGAGCTAAAACTACATATCTATAAAATTAACTATCAATTTTATAGATATATATGCTTAAAATGTATAAAGAATTTTGAAAATATATATGAATAATTCTATCATAATTTTGTTTTTTTTTATATATTATCGTCGAATTATTACGAATATTGTTTTGTTATTATTATTTATTAACCTTATATTGTCTTTGTAAAAAATATGTGCTTTTCCCTCCTAGTATCTTCTCAAAATAAAAAGCCTGCAAATTATGCAGACCTATAAATAATATGCAAAGTAACAATATGTAATTTAATCAAACAAAGACCCCTGTCTTCCCTTAGCGTTAATAGCATTATATTCCTTTATAGAATATCCCATTAAACTTGCACTTGGATATTCCTCTCTTATGTTTAATAGCATATTCTTAAGCTTTTTAGTAAATCTTATTCTCAGAGACCTCATAATATCTTTAAAGTTATCAATGAAGGCATTCTCCTCCATTCCTATACCGCAGGACAGCTCCATATTCATCATGATAAAGGTGAAATCCTGTGGGGAAATTTCTCTCTCCTCTATTAGATAATCTATAAAGTCTTTATAAGTAGGAATATATTCGCTTATATTAAGAGTAGAAAGTCTCTCAAGCTCCTTTGGAGTAAATACCTTATACTCTGTTAAGCCGCTGAGTCCTCTGAGACCCAGAACATAACCCACTTCTTCTACTTCAATGTTTATATAATAATTTTGCCCACTGTCATTATCTTCACATATGTTAAATTCATCCCAAAACATTGCAACAGCTATGTAATACCTTTCAAACTCCTCAGGAGAAGGAAGGGGCATATCCTTGATATTCTTTTCTAACAGCTCATATAGCTTCTCCACCTCTACTACTCTATAAACCTGCATCAAGCCAATGAGTATATGATAAATTCTGTTGCTATCCTTAAGCCTCTTTTTTCCTTCCTCACTATCAAAGAACCTTGCTATAGCCATAGCCTCAGGAGTTATATTAATAGTGATACCTTCCTCTGTATCATCTCTAAAGATGAAGCATAGCTCCTCTAGATAATCCGTAGAGGCGATATTATCATAATTACTAAAAACCTCCTCCAGCTCTCCATCTATAATCCTTATTAAATTTATTATTGATTCAGGAGGAATAAGCCTTAAAACATTTCTTTTATCCTCCATTAGCTTCTGTACAATTACCTTTATATAATAATTCTTTTTGGTAACCTTCTTAGAAGGAACCTTAATGTCCAGAAGTGCTGCAATATTTCTGAGGTTATCTATATCTTCATATTTCTTTAAAAGCACTTCTGTGCTCATATCAGAAATCCCTATTTTTACATCCCTAAGTGATATTTCTTCTTCCTCAAATATAGCTTCATCCTCATCACCAAGATAGTCTTCATCGTCAAAGTCCTCATCATATCCATACTGATATATCTCCCCTGAGCTTTGAATCACAGATGTGAATGGAATTGCATCTTCCTCTGTAATAGACTTTACAGTAATATTAAAATTCCAATCATCCCCAAAATCATATAAAAAGAGAAACTTATCCTTAACCTTCAAGGCTAACTCATCAATTTTTGTAGAAGTAGGCTTATGGTCTACCTCAAAAACTTCATTTTCGATGTCTTGATAATACCCCTCAGGATCAAAGGGCTTTCCCTTTAAGCTAAACATATATAAATGACTTTTATCAAAATTAAAGGCATTTAAAATAGCTGTGCTTAAATCATCAAGGGTCTTTCCTCCATAAATTTGTATTGTTCTTGAGACTCTAGCGTTTCCCTTAACGCTAACCTTCATCACATATTTTTTATACCTTTTACCCATATAACTTATTCTTACACCTCTTTCTTTTTATAAAGCCTTCTATTTTCCAAGGACCAAAGCCTCTCAGAAAACTCTCCCGGCTTAACATCCTCTAAAACCTTCCTCATGTCGAACATCCTGGCGTCAATGATATCTATATAATGAAGGATCTCTGCTTCCGGTATCATAGGTCTTACGGGGCTTCCAAATTCCGGCTCATAGTGATGGGAAAGCACCATGTGCTGAAGAAGCATCAATACTTCTTTATTGGTTCCTAGTTCTTCTCCTATGACCTGGAGATTTTTTATTCCCTGAGTTATGTGTCCTAAGAGAGTTCCTTCTATAGTATAATCATTAACTATTCCTAATTCTGAGGAATCCATTTCCTCCATTTTTGCCAGGTCGTGGAGTATTATTCCTCCAAAGAGCAGGTCTCTATTTAGAAAATCATAGAGCTGTGCTATCTTTTCTCCCAGCTTAAGCATGGAAAGTATGTGGTATAAAAGACCTGACCTGATGGCATGATGATTCTTCTTTGCAGCGGGATAGTACATTAGCCTATCCTTGTAGCCTTCAAATACTCTCTTCACAAGAGTCTTTATATCCTCATTATACATTCCATTAATATAATTAAGTATTTCTCTATACATTTCCTCAGGCTTATAGGGAGCGGATATTACAAAATCCTCAATGTCAACCTCATCTCTCTCCTCTACAGGCCTAATTATCTCTAATTTTAACTGATTACTTCCCTGCCAGGAGGTTACTAGGCCCTTAACCTTTACTAATACCTGAGCCTTTATCTGCTCCTGGTGAGCATCACTGACGTCCCAAAGCTTTCCGTTTATCTCTCCAGTTTTATCTGATAGTATTAAGTCCATATATTTCTTACCATTGGAACCTACCTTTATTTCTGCTTGCTTTATGAGATAAAAACCTATTATGTGTTCATTTACTTGAAATTCATTTATCTTTTTGGGTTCTAGTGCCATTCTCTCCTGCCTCCTTTTTGTAACAATTTACTAACACCTTTAATTATAAATTACTACACTAATCTATTCATGGCGGTATCCTAAATATATTAATAATTAAATAATTATTGTCTATTATATATAGATTACTATTCTTTTACTTGTTTTTACAATGGTTTTTAAGGAAAATATAAGTAATAGATGAATAAGTTAATTTCATATTGCAGAGAAATACTTAAGAAAGGATACGTATAATGGTTAATTATATTATACCAGGTGATTAATATGAATATCTCACTACCTAAAAATGTAGCTTACATAATAGATACCTTATACAATAAAGGCTTTGAGGCTTATGCTGTGGGTGGCTGTATAAGAGATAGCATTTTAGGAAGAGTACCTAATGACTGGGATATAACCACCAGTGCTCCTCCGGAGGCCATAAAGAGTACCTTTGAAAAAACCATACCTACGGGGATTAAGCATGGTACTATTACGGTGGTTATAGATAAGGAAGCCTTTGAGGTAACTACCTATAGAATCGATGGAGAATATTTAAATAACCGCTGTCCAGAACAGGTAACCTTTGTGTCTTCTTTGAAAGAGGACCTGGATAGAAGAGATTTTACGGTAAATGCATTAGCTTATAACCATAAGGATGGACTAAAGGACTACCATAATGGTCTCAAAGATATTAAAGATGGTATTGTTCGTGCTGTGGGAAGACCGGATATTCGTTTTAAGGAGGATGCCTTAAGACTTATTAGAGCTGTTCGTTTTAGCTGCCAGCTGGGCTTTTCCTTAAGTGAAGAAACCTTTAATTCTATAAAGAAAAATAGCAGCCTTATTAAAAATATCAGCAGAGAAAGAATAAGAGAGGAGCTAAGTAAAATACTTCTCTCTGAAAAACCCTCGAAGGGATTTTTACTCCTAGAGAGCACAGGACTTTTAAAGCATATACTTCCTGAGGTTCAGGCCATGGTAGGACTTGACCAAAGGAATCCTCATCATGATAAGGATGTATTTATCCATACCCTGTCAGTAATAGATAATGCTCCTAAGGACCTTACCATCAGGCTTGCAGCTATGCTTCATGATATTGCTAAGCCCGAGACCTTTT
>JAEXSY010000466.1 GCA_023440105.1 Bacillota bacterium | reverse complement strand
AGATTATGCTTCTTGATTATCTGAAGCCCTGGGATAAGTTTGCTTTTACAGAAAGATAACTATTTTTGCTTCGTAGCTGTTAATATTTGAAAGTAAATGATATAATAAACAGTTGTAGGAATATTATTAGTTATTGAGGTGTATTAGTTAATGGATGAAATTAATGTAAGTAAAGTGAAGTGCCCTAATTGTGGTAGACAAGCTATCCCAATGTGGAAAAGGATATGGCATAGCCCTGAAAACCCAATGGAATGTAGTAAATGTGGTAAAGAGCTTTATCCTGTAGGAAGGAATTTTTATTTAATGGATATACCAATGCTTTTGGCCTTTATATTAGGCTATGTTGTTTCCTTAATAAGTAAAGAGGCGATTTTATTCTTCCCGATATTTTATATTGGAGTAATAATAACTACCTATCTCCAGCATAAAATGGTTCCTTTAAAGTTAAAAAAGTAAGCTGTTATATAGAAAAGGAGTGCTGATAACTACAGTTTATTGTAGCTACAGCACTCCTATTTTATTAGTCAAGCTCTTCAAAGCAATCCTTAGGCTCTCCACAGATAGGGCAGAACCAATCCTCAGGAAGCTCCTCAAAGGACACACCTGGTCCTATTCCTACTGTAGGGTCACCTATCTCAGGATCATAGATATAGCCACATTCTACACATACGAATTTTTTCATGGCGTCCTCCCTTTAACACTTTCTTTAAGAGTATGCCAGGCTAACACTGCACATTTTACTCTTGCAGGCATGTTTGATATATTTTGAAGGGCAATGGCATCCCCTAAGATTTCTAGTTCGTCCTCAGAATTAATCTCTCTTTTAATCATACCTAAAAAGGTTTCTACTAATGAGAGAGCTTCATCCTTAGACTTTCCTTTTAAAAGATCAATCATCATAGAAGCAGAGGCCTGAGAAATAGCACAGCCAGTACCGGTAAAAGCCAGGTCCTCGATGATATCCTCTCTGAACTTAACCTCAAGAAAAATCTCGTCACCACAGCTAGGATTGTGCCCTTTTTCTATCACGTCTGCTTCTTGAAGGTGCCTTTTGTTTCTAGTTGAACTATTATGCTCCATTATAAGCTCTGTATAAATTGAATTAAGATCCATAGCCAAGCCATCTCCTTACATTTTTGAGACTGTCAATAAAGGCATCTACATCAGCTCTAGTATTATATAAATAAAAGCTAACTCTACAGGTGGAATTAATCCCTAAAAATCTCATCAAGGGTTGTGCGCAATGATTTCCAGAACGGATTGCAATACCATAAGAATCTAATATAGTAGACACATCATGAGGATGGACATCTTTCACATTAAAGGATATTACTCCTCCTTTTTTTGAAAGATCCTTAGAACCATAGATTGTGATAAAATCAAGCTCCTCCAGCCTTTCATGACAATAAGCTAATAGATCCTGTACATGCTCCTCGATTTTTTCCACACCAATAGCTTTTATATATTTAATTGCTTCCATTAAGCCTATGGCAGCCTCAACATTTTGTGTTCCACCTTCAAATTTATAGGGTAGCTCTGCAAAGGTGGTTTTGTCTTCATACACATATTCTACCATATCGCCTCCAAAAAGGAAGGGTGGCATCTTGTTAAGAAGTTCTTTTTTACCAAATAAAACACCAATACCCATAGGTGCCATTATCTTATGACCAGAAAATACAAGAAAATCAGCATCTAACGACTTAACATCAATGGGTCTATGAGCTATCCCTTGGGCAGCGTCTATACAGACAACAGCTCCTATTTCATGAGCTCTCTCTATCACTTTATCCACAGGAAATACAGTGCCAAGTGCGTTGGACATCATAGTTATGGCCACCAGCTTAGTTTTAGAGGTGATTTTTGAATTTATTTCCTGAGAGGTAAGCTCACCTTTAGAATCCAGGTACATGTACTTGAGGATAGCACCTTTTGCCTTGGCTACCTGCTGCCAGGGGATTAGATTGCTGTGGTGCTCAGCAATGGATAATACAATCTCATCTCCTGGTTCTACAAAGGTCATTCCATAGGAATAGGCCAGGAGATTAAAGCTTTCCGTTGAACCCTTAGTGAATATTATTTCTTCAGTAGAGGAGGCTCCTATGAAATCTCTCACAGCTTCTCTCGCTGCATCATGGGCTTCCGTAGCCAGGATGCTAAGTTCATAAGCTCCTCTATGAGGGTTGGCATTGAGCCTTTCATAATAATCTTTTATAGCGTGGATAACAGCCACGGGCTTTTGGGCCGTGGCTGCACTATCAAGATATACTAATGGCTTTTTGCCTGAATTATTTAACACTGGAAAATCTTTTTTTATTTCATTGAAATTATTTTGCATCATTTAATCGCCTTTTTATATCTTCTTTTATTTCCTCTCTTAAGCTCTCAAGAGGGATTTGATCAATAATAGGAGAGAAGGAGGCCTCTATAAAGATTCTCTTGGCTTCTTTTTCATCAAAGCCTCTGCTTCGAAGATAGAATAGCTTCTCCTCATCTATTCTTCCAGCACTAGCTGCATGTTCTCCTTCAACATCATCCTCATCACAGAGGAGGAGAGGTACTGCATTAAACTGCGCCTTGGGACTTAATATCATACAGAAC
>JAEXSY010000455.1 GCA_023440105.1 Bacillota bacterium | reverse complement strand
GTTATTGATACTTCTCTAAAGAAGGATAAGGATTGTGGAAGCTTTATATCCTCAGTGGACTTTTCCTTATTACCTACCCTTTTAGCAACAAAGCCTGATATAAGAGCTAAGATACCAGAAGGATGTCCTAATGTAAAGGAATCATCTTGGGTTACGTCTCTAACATAGCCTCTTAAAATCCATGGCATGATTGACCAGTAAAGAGCTGAAGCTACTGCTCCAAAGATTATAAGTCCCCAACCACTAAGTCCACCTTCTACTCCAGCTGCAACGAATATGAAGGGGAACCACCAAAGCATGTGACCTGTTAAAAATATTGTTTTTACAGGGGTAAATCTTGCTATGAGAAGATGAAGAATGAGTCCTAAGAACATAGCAAGTCCAATAGATCCGCCATAGCTAGCGGTAAAGGTTGCATCATTTAAGCCTTCTGCAGCTCCAGAACCAGCAAGAGCTTGTACAGCAGAATTTATTGGAGCAATGGAACCAGCAAGCATATCTGTTCCTGCTTGAAGTATAACCATACCAAAGGCAGCTAATAAGGAGCCTTTCACCACCTCAGCTAGCTTCTTTTTCTGAAGCACTAGTCCTAGGGCTGCTATAAGACCTAGAAGGAGAGGTGGATTACGAAGAATGTTGTCAGTAATAAAGGATAAAATGTTGTTCATATAATACGTCCTACCTTTCAGAAATATATTTTTCAACTGCAGCTTTAACCTCAGCTACATCCATGTATCTTTTCACACTATATACAGGCACATTTACAGAGCTTCTTAATTCTTCTGCCAGCTCAAAGCTAGTAAAAATAACATCTGCTCCAGCACCTCTTGCATCATTAATATCTGTATTTTCCACCTCTGCAGAAATCCCCAGCTCTCTAAAAGCCTTCTCCAGAGACATTTTTAATATCATTGAAGAACCAACTCCAAAACCACATACTGCTAATGCCTTCATTGAATAACACTCCTTTATAATTTTATTGATATTTATTTTTATTTACTAATTAGCTTTAATACTGTATCTCTATCTCCCTGAAGAAAGGTTTCTAGATTTGTAGGATTGTACAGGAGCTCTGACAGCTCAGCCAGAGCCTTTATGTGAGTGGTATTATCAACTGTAGCTAATACCATAAAGGCTTTAACCTTTTCTCCTAATAAATCCACCTCTTCCTCTAAGGTGAGAAGAGACATAGCCAGGCTATTTACCCCCTCTTTTGAGCTGGCATGGGGCAGTGCAAAGCCATCTGCTAAAACTATATAAGGGCCAAACTTTTCTACACTGGCAATCATATTATTTACATATAATTCTTCTATTGAATTATCTTCTATAAGGGGCCTTGCCGCCATTTTTATAGCTTCCTTCCAGTCATTTACCCTCTTCATTTTATTTATTCTTTTATCATTCAGTAACTCTTCAAGCATAGGCTGATAAACTTCCTCCTTTTTTATGTTGTATATTATGGCAGAGAGCTCTTCCTTAAGTTTATTCTCATCTTTTATCACTGCATTTCTTTTAACTGCCTGAAGTATCAGCTGAAAGTCAAAGTTTTTAGCACTTTGGTTAACAGCAATAATCCTGCTCCTTAGAAGCTCTATATCCGGTTTAGTTAAAATAGGATGAACTGTTATCGCTTTAGGATAAGCCTTAAGCTCCGTGGTAGTAACTATATGGTCATAGCTATCTTCAAAGGACTTAAGCTCATTTAAAGATAGCGTGCTTATTATCTCTGCATTAGGTACATATTTATTAATCTGAATCTCCAAGATCTTTGATACCGTAAGACCATTGGGGCAAACTAAAATTACTTTATTCTTTTTTGAGGTACTTTCTCCCTGAGAGCCTTTTATGTAACCACCAATATATGCTGCAATTAAAGCTATTTCTTCCTCCCTTATTCCCTTAAAGCTGGGAAAGTCTTTATGACTTCTTAAAATATCCTTTACAGTTTCATATAGAAGACTGTGCTTAGTCCTTACTTCCTCTAAGGCTGCAGAGGATATAGGAAAACCAAATCTTATACGGTTGTAGGAGGAAAGGAGATGCCTTATAAGATTTTTCTTAAACACATCCTTGCTTTCAAGGTTTATTGCAGTTCTTGCTTCAAAGCGTTTTATTAGAGTGTCTGTATATTCTTCTATGAGCTTTTCTTCTACTACAGAATTTAAGCTGGAAAGACTGCTTATGTATGCTGTTAAATAAGCCCTCTCTCCAAAAGATGCCTTAGGAGAGATTATTGAAGACACGGAAGGATAATAGTCTATAGTGATAGCTGGTTCATAGAGGGCATAGCTTTCTAGGTGCATCCCTTTTTCAATCCTTTTATTTAAAAACCTAATAAACTTAGATAAGCTTGCCAGAGAATAGTCAGTTAGCTTTAAGCTGTTTTCTTTATTAAAGGTTAAAACCTCTGGCAAAAAATCCGTCAGGAGACTCTCGTCCTCCTGCATAAGCAAAAGGAATAAATCTCTAATAGACTCCTCACTTCCTTCAAGACTGTACCCCTTATTATAGATTAGTCTTATATGCTTATTTAGAAGCTCCTCCCTTATGCTATCAAAGGTAAGTGCTATAGTGTTTCTAGAAAGCCCCATAAGCTCAGAGAGTTTATCTACAGTTATATCCCTTTCATTCAGGATTTCATAGATAATATAGTTTCTTCTATATTCAGTATCAATAAACTTGTCCTTATTTTTAAGGTCTTCATCTACTAATGAAGTTAAGCTTCCGGAGTAGGTAAACTTATGATCTAGATTTTCAATCTTTCCTGAACCTGCCATATGGTAATTAATTGATTTTATGTCATAATAAAGGGTTCTTTTAGATATATTAAACTCTTTTAGAAGCTCATTTAGGCTAACTCTTTCTCTCTCTATAATAAAATCCAGTATTCTCTTTTCCCGATCCTTCATCTCATCCTCCTTATCTATATTATTATCATTAATTATATTCCTTTAGAATACCAAAGTATTGCACAACAATTGCACAGTGCTTAATTACAATTTTGTCCTATAAAACCATATAAACCTTTAACAAATAGTCAATAAACTGTTAATAATCAGTATCATATTAGACTTCTTGTTATTTACTTCTATATATGGTAATATTTACGTACAAGAACCATAGGGGGAAATCTATATGTATGAAAATATGAATAATAAGATTGCTAGAAGCATTAAGATATTTGGAAACATAATGGGAGGCTTCGGTATTATCTCTGGTTTTTATACTTTAATAATTGGCGGAGAAAGTATCTATGATGGTGTTGGTGTGGGAGCTATATTTATAGCCGGAATAAATGCAGCACTGGACTATATTGTAGTGATGTTTATTTTCTGGGCACTGGCAGAGATAATAGAGCTACTGTCTGTGATAAAAGCAAATACAACTAATCAAGTGGAATTAACTGCTCAAGGAAACAATATAACACCAAATAATATTATCAATTCAGATACTAGTGATTCAGAAAACTTATAATTTATAGAAGAAAACTTAATGCGAATCAAAACAGGTTAAAGCAAAAAGGCAATAAGGGGCTGTCGCACTAAGAAATTAGTGTGCAGCCCTTTTTTACGTCATAAAGTCAAGTACCACCAGCTAAGCTGGTGGCTTGATTAAGCCCTATAAGGGCATGGTGCCGGCGGTGCTACTCGCACTCCGAATAAACTGCCAATCGCAAAACTATTCCAGCGGCCACCCTCATCGGGTGGCTAGCTTATTTGCTACCTTTTACTGGCTCACCCGTAAACGGGTCTATATATTCTTTCATGCTAATCTGTTCTGCTAGTTGGTCTTCCTCTAATTGATTTTTTATATACTTTGCAATTGCAGTTTTATTTCTTCCTACTGTATCCACATAGTATCCCCTGCACCAAAAATGTCTGTTCCCATATTTATACTTTAGATTTGCAAATCTATCAAAAATCATAAGGCTACTTTTACCTTTCAATATCCCCATAAATTTTGATACACTCATTTTGGGAGGTATAGATACCAACATATGTATATGATCTGGACATGCATTCGCTTCTATAATTTCCACTCCATTTCTTGTACATATTTCTCTTAATATCTTACCTATCTCAACTTTATACTTACCGTATATTATCTGTCTTCTATACTTTGGTGCAAATACAATATGATATTGACACCTCCATTTTGAGTGTGATAAGCTTTCTATGTCTTTACTCAAGACACCACCTCCTATGATATTGGTTTTGCGATTGTCAGTCGCTTTCATTTTATCATGGGAGGTTTTTTCTGTGCAGAGCTAAAGCCATTTTATCCACTGGCATAGCCAGTGGTTTTCAAAGCAATACGATTCCCGGGCCACATGGACCCGGGAAAAGGTGTATAATTATAATATGCTAAAAAATAATTTAACACAAAAAGATTATACCACTATAAGCCATTCGTATCAATTAAAATTGCCGTTTGAAATCGACTGCATAATACCTAATAATGATTCTGTAAGGTTACTAAGTCAATTTATAGAGGAGATGGATTTAGAAAAATTATACCAGACTTATTCCCGCATAACGGAAAATCAAGTAACCCCAAGACAGATGCTCAAGATAATGGTTTATGGATATATGAACTCTATATACAGCAGTCGCAAGGTTGAAAGTGCCTGCAAGAGAGATATAAACTTCATGTTTTTACTTGAGGGGAAGCCTGCGCCAGATCATTCGACTATCGCTCGCTTTAGGTCATGCCATTTCGCACAGGTTTCTAAAGATATCATGGCTAACATGACGGACCTTCTCTCTGAATGTGGAGAAATCTCCTTCGAAAGCTTGTTTATTGACGGTACAAAAATAGAATCAGCCGCCAATAAATATACCTTTGTGTGGAAAAAAAGCGTTGATAAAAATCTCAAAAAAATGATGGATAAGATACCCAACTTCGTAGCGAAAGCTGAAGAGCTCTTTGGAATCCGTGTGATATACAATGACAAGATAGAATTGCGTCACCTGAAGAAGCTTCGAAAAAAATTAAAGAAAATCCAGCATGAAGAAGGAATAGAATTTGTGCATGGTACAGGTAAAAGAAAGACAATTCTCCAGAAGACCGTTGAGGAACTGGAAGAATATATCGACAGATTTAAAAAATACGTGAATCAGCTCTACCTCTGTGGCGATAGGAACAGCTACTCTAAAACCGATCCTGACGCGACTTTCATGAGAATGAAAGAGGATTCCATGAAAAATGGTCAGCTAAAGCCAGCCTATAACCTTCAGGTAGGAGTAGATAGCGAATACGTGACCTGGGTCACGGTCGGTCCGCAAAGAACTGATACAACAACACTTCCCGGATTTTTGGACGAAGTTAAGGAATATACAGGACGTACATACAAAAATATTGTTGCTGATTCTGGTTA
>JAEXSY010000443.1 GCA_023440105.1 Bacillota bacterium | reverse complement strand
GTTTCAACACCATTTGTGTAGCTTAGAAGGCCTTGATAGAATTCATTATAGCTATCTAGCTGTGCTTTTAAAGCTTGTATGCTAGAGGCACCATTTTTTGCACTCTCCACTGCTGCATCCATCTGGTCTGTAACATCCTTGCTGGTCATTTTCTCTTCAATGATTTCCTGTATCTGCTGCTCTGTAGCTAAATCTATTTGATTTTGAATTTCCTGAGAAGCCATTTTTTCCTCTACAGCTGCTTCTACTTGAGCCTTCACTTCTTCGGAAATAAGACCTGCATCTAAGGCCTGCTGATACTCCATAGCGGTCATATTTTGACCTGCTGCAGCTAATACTCCTTCAAGAACCTTATTCTTCACAGCAACCTCCACCTGGGCCCTAATGGTAGGCTCTTGTGCTCTTACGGCTTCTGTTACAGTATTTAAGGCTGTATTATAGGCTAGCTTATAAACAGAATTCTCATCTAATGAAGCTAAAACTCCTTGTAAAACCTTACTATAATTATCTATGGTAAGCTTATCTACAGAAAGTCCTGCTGAAGCCAGGGAAGTGTCTGCCATAGATAAAAGAGAATTAAACACCTGCTCTGCTCCTCCATTAAGAGCTGCATTATTAGAGGATAAAGTAGCAAGTCCAGCAGATAAGGCTTCTATCCCTTTTGAAAGCTCTCCTGCTCCATTATCCAGTGCTGCATTTCCTTTAGCTAGCTCTTCTGACCCTGCTTTTAAGGCATCAATACCAGAAATCAATTCTGCTGATTTATCAAGAAGTGTGGCCACCCCATTATAAAGTGCTGAGGAGCCGTCTAATAGAGCATTCATGCCATCGGTTAGCTCTCCCATAGAATCCTTTAAATCATCAATGCTGTCTACATCACTTAAATCTAAGGAATTAAAAATATCATTAGTAGCTAGGGTAAGGGTAGTGCTTAGCTGAAAATCCTTGACATCAGCAGTAATCTCCACATAATTAGGAATATCTAGTTTGTCACTATTAAGGTTAAGATTATCGGAAAGCCCCGGCATAGCAAAGCCTATTACCACTGTTCTATCACCATCGTTAATTATCTTACCATTGTTAATCTCTACATTGGAGAAGGTATCATTATCTATAATCATTCCGCTGATCATTATAAAAGGTACATAAATCTTTTCTTTCTGTCCATCTACCTGAACATATTCATACTGATTGTTTGTGTAATCAAAATGCATAGTGACCTTGCCGCTCTTACCAGCTAAGTCCTCAGGAGATATGGTTTTTCCATCAAGCTTATAGCTTAAAGAAAGGTTAACAGGAAGCTCCTTTTCAATATTTCCCTGATAATATATATCCTTACCTTCAGAGTCCCAAACTCTCATATTATCACTGTTCATCACATAGCTTTCATCACCCTTAAGGTTTGTTACCTCTGAAAGCTCTGATTTATCTTCAATGGAGGAGGTTTCGCTGGTATTCTTAATCCAATCGCTGACGATGATTTTTTTTGGCTTACCAGTGGCATCAGCAATTACGTAAACCGTCTCGTCCTTTTTAATATCCTCAGAACTCATCTTTCCATTAACTTCCTTCTTGTCGCTAATCTTCTCTGTACTATTATTATCAGAGCTCTTAGCACCAGCAGCATAGGCAGCTAATCCAACACCGCTGCATAAAACTGTAACACATAAGCAGCCTGCTAATATCTTTTTTAATCCTATATCTTTAATCATTATACTAATGCCTCCGTCTTTTTACTATTTGAATGATTAGTCTTATTACTATTTAAATGATCCTCTTTCTTTTCCTTGAAGCCTAAGGTAGTGGCACAAATCACCTTATCCAGCAGCATAAATAGTGCAGGCAGCATCACAATTACACAAACCATGCTTATCAGTGCTCCCCTTGCCATTAGGCTACAGAGTGAGCTTATCATATCAATGTCTGAGTAGAGGGCAACTCCAAAGGTTGCTGCGAAAAGTCCTAAAGCACTAACAATTATAGATGGTATTGAGGTAGCTAGAGCTTTAGTAACGGCAGACCTTTTATCTAGACCTTCCTGTCTTTCCTTCTTGTAGCGGGTGGTCATGAGTATCGCATAATCCACTGTAGCTCCCAGCTGAATGGTACTTATACAAATAGGAGCAATGAAGGGAAGAGAAACTCCTGTATAGTGAGATAACCCTAGATTAATAAATATTGCCAGTTCAATTACTGCTACCAGTATAAATGGAAGAGAAATACTTTTTTCTACTATTGCAATAATCACGAATATCGCTGCTATAGAAATAGCATTAACTACCTTAAAGTCTCTATCGGTAATTTCTATCATATCCTTGGTACATGGTCCCTCACCAATAAGCATACCGCTAGTGTCATATTTCTTAACTATTGAGTTTAGTGTGTTTATCTGATTACTGATATCTTCACTGGCTACCTTATACTCTGAATTGATAAGAAGCAGCTCAAAGCGGTCACTTTCCAGTATGTCCTTTATAGAGCTTGGCAGTATTTCCTGAGGTACTAAGGAACCAACCACTGATTCCATGCCCAGTACATATTTAACTCCAGGCACCTCTTCCATCTCATGGATCATGGACTTAACCTCTTTAGGGGTAAGCTTCGAATCCACCAGTACCATGTGAGTGGAATAAATATCAAAGGATTCTTTAAGCTTTGAATTTGCTATGGCATAATCTAAATCCTTTGGAAGAGATTCTGCCAGGTCATAGTATACCTCCTGATTGGTCTTTCTATAGCCTAAGTATGCTGGAGCTAAGGCAATAGCAAAGATGACAAGGAATACTGCGAAATATTTGGTTATTCCCAAGGCTAGCTTTTCTGTTCCAGGTATTAAAGCTTTATGCTTGGTCTTTTGTAAAGGCTTGTCCAGAACTAATATCAGAGCAGGAAGCACTGTAACGCATCCTATAACTCCAAGGATAACTCCCTTAGCCATAACAATTCCTAAATCCTTACCTAAGGTAAAGCTCATAAAGCAAAGGGCTATAAAGCCTGCCACAGTTGTTACTGAGCTTCCAATAACGGAGATGAAGGTGGCGCTAATAGCTTCTGCCATAGCCTCCTGCTTATCCTCTAACAGCTCCTTCTTCTCATTGTAGCTGTGCCACAGGAAGATTGAGTAATCCATAGTCACCGCTAGCTGAAGTACTGCAGAAAGGGCTTTAGTTATATAAGATACTTCTCCTAAGAAGTAATTAGTTCCTAAATTAATGAGAATTGATATACCTATGCTTACGAGGAATATGATAGGTGCAAGATAGCTATCCATAAATACCATCATGGCTATGCAGGCAAGAAGTACTGCTATTCCAACATATATAGGCTCCTCTTTCTCACAAAGCTCCTTTAAATCTGTAACTAAAGCAGACATTCCAGAGACGAAGCACTGCTTTCCAGCTACCTCTCTAACCTCCTTTATTGCCTTCATGGTATCATCAGAGGAGGTGCTGCTATCAAAGAATACTGCTATCATCGTAGCATTTCCTGAATTAAAGGCGTCGTATATCTCATCGGGAAGAATCTCCATGGGGATAGAAACATCCATGAGGCTATCATACCAGAGAGCTGTTTCCACGTGGTCTACTGCCTGTATTTTTTCCCTTAAAGCTGCTACGTCTTTAGTTGGCATATCCTCAACTACAATAAAGGAAAAGGCACCCTTGCCAAAGTCCTCCATTAATATGTCCTGTCCTATTACTGTATCTAAATCCCCTGGCAAATAGGTAAGCATATCATAATTTATTCTTGTATTAATCATTCCCCAAAGGGAAGGAATAAGTAATATAATAGCGATTATAAGAATTGGTATTCGATGCTTTACTATTTTCTTACTTAAGTTCATTTCATTCTGTCCTCCTTGTATTCATATGTCACATCAATAAAATCCCGCTTTTGATGCTTAACCACCTTCAGAGCGTAGATAGCCACTAAAAGATTTAATATCCCCTGAAAGATTAAGGCTATTCCTGCAAAAATCAGAATTACTCTTGCGGCATCAAAGGGGCTGAATATGAGCATCAGTGAAAATATACTGGTTATTATAGCTGCAAGAGCTATAAGCCACCATTTGCTGAGACCAAAATGCCTTGCATCTATTGCCATCTGAATCTTAAAGAGCCCCTCTGCTAAAATTATGATTCCTAAGGCTAATAAAATAATCGAGGAGGTCTCTATAGGATGTAAAATCATTATTATTCCCACTACTGCTGTAAGAAGACCTAATGCTAAATCAAACTGAAAAGCCAGGCGATAAAGATCTCTTGAAAAATATCCTATGACCTTTAAAATTCCATAAAGAACCATTACTATTCCCACAGCATAGCATATTGCTTCCATGGACAGCTGTGGCTTCACTATGAGAGTAGCTCCTAATATACAAAGAGCTATTGACATTATAATGTAGCCTATTTTTACTGCTTTGATGTTTTTTTCCGTATACATTATTTTCACTTCCTTCTTCTAAAGATTATTTTAAAGGACGACAATTCTTTCTTAAATAAACATAAAAGTCTCCCTGTCTTAAAATCAGACACTTTTAAAAAAGTATAAAAAAATTGAGCACTTTCGGTAAAATGCCCAATTTTATTTTAAAACATTCCTTATTCATTTTTTTCATTATCCTCGACCTTATTATCTTATCCTATGCAATCCCCATTATCCAACTTTTCAAGTCCCGTACTTCTTAAGAAGGCCTTCTGGGTGGATCCTTCAAAAAGTTCACAAACCCTTCTGGCCGTAGCCTTTACATCATAGCTCATTCCAGAATTCATCCAGTCAAGCACAAAGCCCACAATAACCCACTTATAGTAATTTATTATGCTCTCCTTGTCCTCACTTTTCACTGGTAGATCCCCAATGATATTCTCAATATATTCTGAAACTATATTCCTGGCAATCCTATTAAGATAGCTCTCATAGTATTCTCTACTGGTAGAATTAAAAAGATGCATCACTGCTGTCTTATTCTTTAAGGCAAAATCTATAGCAACCATAAGACAATCCTCTAAAGAATCTACTGCTCCATGCTCTTCAATTAGCCTATCAGCTTCTCCTTCAAGAAGCTCCTCTACTAAGGAAGGCAAATCCTCAAAATGATAATAAAATGAATTTCTGCTAATACCACAATCCTCTACTATATCCTTCACAGTAATTTTATGAAGTGGCTTTTCATTTAATATTTTTATAAATGATTCAATAATAGCTTTTTTAGTAAATATCGTCATACTATACCTACAGTATCCTTTCCGCTCTTATAATCAAAAACTGATGATGTGTCTCTTCTGGCCCATTAATTATTATTATAATATCTATAAAAAAATAATAACAGCCAATTAATGGCTAATAGCACTGCCATTACTGTTAAACTAATAATCGTATATTCCAGAGTTGAAAGGCAAGAGATAAAAGATAGGTAAAGATAGGTAAGAAGTAAGAAGTAAAAGGTACGAGAGTTGATAGGAAGTAGATAAGAGATAGGTTAAAATAAAGAGGACCCTTGGAATTGATTTTCCTTGGATCCTTGAATTTTTCTTAGTTTCAGCTTAATATGGGACACTATCTTCATACAATCTTTCTGGATCCATATCCGCTTGATTCTCCCATTCAATTGTATCATAGGATACTCTTACTGAATTAAACATAGCCTTGTCCTTTAATTCAGTGAATATTCCTTTATCCAAATACGGTTTCATATCAAAAATTCGCTCTTCATCATTATCAAAGGTTAATAATAACTTATATTCATCTAAAGCTTTTACATCCTTTACTGATAAATACATAATCATCCCCCTCTTACTTTAAAGGTTCTATCTTAAAAGGAAGCTCACTGTCCATAGCCAGTCTCCAATTTGCTATAAGCTCTTCTTTATGTAGCTCAGCCCAAGCTAGAACTAGCCTTAATTGCTTCTTAGGAAGTTCCCCTTCCATAAGTTCACATGAATTAATATCTATAATAGCTTTATAACTCCCATAATATGCATGAAAATGTGAAGGTGTATGTTCTTTAGGTGCACAATACATTCTTATAATTATTCCATAAAACATGCTTATTGTAGGCATCTAATCGCTCCTTATATATACATTAAATATATCATACTTTTATATATTATACCCAAAACTAAATTTTATATATGGGATTATGTATAATAACACTATTTCTAATTAAGTGAAATTTAAATAGGTAGAGGATACTTTTCTGATAAATAAGTATAATATAGGAAATTATTTTTATTAAATTAACATTTAAATATATATAGAATCACTTATTAGTGATATATAATTATAAGGTATATAGAAGTAAGTTTATTTTTAAATTAAAGCTTGTCTCAAAATTAAATTTCCAATATAACTAAAAAATAATAACACATTCCTTAAGAAGAAAGGTGGATATATGAAAGCTAAAACAATAGAGTTTATAGAAGAAAATAAAATAATAGCAATTTGCAGAGGGATCTACGGCGAAAGCCTGGTTAACCTGGTAACAGCTCTTTATGAGGGTGGAATACGCTTAGTAGAGGTAACTTTCGATCAGGGAGATAAGGATTGCCTTAAGAAGACATCGGAAGCCATTAAGCTGCTGACTTCAAGCTTTGATGGAATGGTTAAGATTGGAGCAGGTACAGTAGTTACAGCAGAACAGGTTCATGAAGCTACGAACGCAGGCGCAGAATATATAATAGCCCCCAATGTAAACAAGGAAGTTATACAAGAGGCCAATAAGCTAAATATGGTCACTATTCCTGGAGCAATGACACCTACAGAAATACTAGACGCACACTTTGCTGGTGCAGATTTCGTTAAGCTATTCCCAGCAGGAACCCTTGGACTTAACTATGCCAAAGACATACTGGGTCCTATCAACAATGTCAAGCTTATAGCTACAGCTGGTGTTACACCAGACAACCTAGAAGCATTCTTAAAGCTTGGCTTCTCAGGAGCTGGAATAAGCAGCTACCTTACTAATAAGACTCTAGTTAATGAAGGTAAGTTTGATATTCTAAGAGAGCATGCTGAAGAGCTGGTTAGCATTGTGTCTAAAATATAGATTTATTATATTACTTACTGAAGAGGTGGTTTTTGCTGCCTCTGTTTTGTTATTTGAACTAAAAAGTAAGGACTAAGAGGTAATAGTTGAAAGCTAATAACTAAGGGCTAAGAACTAAGAGTTGAAAAACAAAAGCAGTAGAAGTAAAAACAAAAAGATAAGAGCTGAAAGGCAAAAACTAAGGACTAAGGGCTAAGTAAGAGCTAAAATCTAAGAAGTAAGAGATGAAAGATAGCTAAGGCCATAAGTAGGTAAGAATTAATTTTGCTACTATGAGGACAGCAATAAACTTCATCAACACCTGATTTTCTCTAAAGCATTCCTAATATCCTTCTCTACAAGAGGGCGCATACTAGCAGCATATCTTTCAGTATTTGCTCTAAGTAGGGCCTTCAAAATATCGTCCTTCAGCTCCTGCTTGTCCTTTGCTAGCTTCGGAAGAACCTGTATCAACTGCCTTGCGGTAATAGGCTTAGAATCATTAATATGCCTAAGATACTCATCTATAATCTCATCAATCTTATAATCGACATCCCACTTAGCATTTGCTGCTATTAAGAGGAGTCCTCTAGTACGAATATACGAATTGTCACTATCAAGCATCTCAATAAACCGATCCATATATGGATATAGGCAGTTTGATTCTTCAGCTACATCAATCAGCTCCTTCATGGCTCCGCATCCAGCGGTAGCATTCTTTGAAAAAAGCAGTTCTATAAGCTCAGCTATATGTTCCATCCTTACAACCTCCAATAAAATCATCAGCTACGTTTCTTTATTGGATGCCTGATTACTGTTTTCAGCTTTTCAGGAGCACAGCGACGGGCATCGGATAGATATATCTCGTGATGATACCTAGAAGCTGTTATATCAATCTCATAGCCATTATCAGCAGCATATTTCTTCATAAGCTCCACTGTTGCAGGCTCATCATCATAGGGACCTATATGCATACACTGAACACACAGCCCCTCTTCATAGGTAAAAAACTCTACCTTAGAAAAATCTGTTTTCTTCTTCCTCGTTGCTTCCTCTATGGCCCATTGTAAATCAGCCTTCGTCACAAAGTCCGGTAGGCGAATGAGCGATATCCACTGAAAATCATCTTTATGGCTATAGGCAACGCCCCTCACTCCCTCCTGCCACCAGAAGCCTTCCAAAGGAGGAACTACATAATCAAAATATCCCTGAATCTTATTATCCCCAAGCTTGCTCATCTTAATGGTAAAGGCAATACCATACAAAAGTTCCATGGCAGCCTTATACTCTCCCCCCTCCTCATTAGGATTCCCCTTTCCACGCACCGCAATAAAATTCATAGATGGCACATCTACAATCCCTGGTTTATTTTTCGGTAAGTAAAACTCCTTATATTCCTTCTTATAATCAAAAGCCATTTTTTTCACCTCGAAATCCCATTGTATTATACCTTCATTATGTTGTTGTCATTTGTAGTTGTCAATATATTCTGAAAACAACTCTAAATCCTACAAATGTTCCTGTTTGTAGCTCAAATTATTATTATCATAATATCTATTGGGAAGATATGGACTATTGAATATATATTAGTTATAAGGGAAAACTTAGGATATAAAGAATAAAAATATTTATTAAGGTGTAATAAATGAATGATAGTGAATTAATTAAACAGTCAATTGAGTTTTCGGTTTTTCTGGTTGATTATTATAAATGGCTAGTTTTTGATAAGCGGGAATATGTTATGTCAAAACAGATATTAAGAAGTGGCACCAGCATTGGTGCGAATTTACACGAATCCCAATATTCAATAAGCAAAGGAGACTTCATAAATAAAATTCATATATCCCTTAAAGAAGCATCCGAAACAGAATACTGGCTAATAGTCTTAGAGAAAACCGGCTACTTACCCAAAGAATATCAAATACTAAAACATAAGTGCCTATCACTAAAAAGAATGTTAATATCTACACTAAATACCTCCAAAAATAATTCTCCCAAAAAATAAAAGAAGAGCAAATCCCCATCTCTTCACTCTTCTCTCTCTTCTCTATTCTCTCTTCTCTATTCTCTCTTCTCTATTCTCTATTCTCTCTTCACTGCTTTTAAACTATTTTCGTCGTCCAATCCTCACAATTCCAAATCACATTAGCCACTTCATTATAAAACTCCGGCTCATGGGATACTAAAAGTATGCTTCCCTTATATTCCTTCAAAGCTCTCTTTAGCTCTTCCTTAGCCTCTACATCTAAGTGATTGGTAGGCTCGTCGAGGATCAGTATGTTTGTTTCCTTATTTATAAGCTTGCAGAGCCTTACCTTGGCCTGTTCTCCTCCAGAGAGGACCACTACCTTGCTTTCTATGTGCTTGGTGGTGAGGCCGCATTTGGCTAGGGCTGCTCTTATTTCGTATTGGGTGTAGTGAGGGAAGGTTTCCCATACCTCTTCTATGCAGGTGTTGTAGTTGGCTTCTTTGATTTCCTGTTCGAAGTAGCCGATTTCCTGATAATCTCCTCTTTCTACTTCTCCTGATAAAGGTGCTATAAGACCCATAAGGCTTTTTAAGAGGGTAGTCTTACCAAGACCGTTGGCTCCTACTAAAGCTATCTTCTGCCCTCTTTCCATGGTGAGGTTTAGTGGTCTTGTGAGAGGCTCGTTGTAGCCTATGACCATGTCCTTTGTCTGGAATATAAG
>JAEXSY010000356.1 GCA_023440105.1 Bacillota bacterium | reverse complement strand
CATTTAAGAAATGGGCTTTTTTGTGATGTAATTAGAACAATATAGGAATCTATTCCTAGCATACTTTATTTTTCTACTTTTCTCAATATCGTCATTATCTATTTGCAAGAATTTTTGACTGTCTAGTTGGATTATAGTTTGTTATTTAAAGATTTCAGTGATAAAGGTCAATATATATATATGCTGGATAAATGAAATTTATTATTATCATTTTTTATACACCAGGGATATTATATAATGGAGGGATTAATATGCGTATGAATATGAAGGATTATAGGAGCTTGTTTATGGGGTTAGAAGAATATGTACCTGTTAAATCAGGTGGATATGTTGTTGGTGTTAATTTTGATAACGCAGCTACCACGCCTCCTTTTAAACGTGTAATAGATAACATTGTAGAGTTTTCAGGATGGTATTCTTCAATCCATAGAGGTAAGGGATATAAATCGAAGCTATGTGATGAATTTTATGAGGAGGCTAGAAAAACAATTTTAGATTTCTTAGAGGGCAGTACTGATGAGTATAATATTATCTATGTTAAAAATACCACGGAAGGGATTAATAAGCTGGCTTATAGGTTGATTGATTGCAGAGAAGGAGTGATTTTGAGCACTAGAATGGAACATCATTCTAATGACCTCCCCTGGAGAGGGAAATGTAATATGGATTATGTAGAGGTAGATGATAGCGGAAGACTGTCCTTAGAGGATTTAAGCAACAAACTAGAAAAATATAAAAATAATATAAAACTCTTTACCTTTACAGGGATATCCAATGTTACAGGAATTCAAAATGATATAAACTTCATTGCTGAGCTCTGCCACAGCTATGGATGTAGAGTCATGGTGGATGGAGCACAGCTCATACCTCATAAAAAGGTGAAGCTAAGAGGAAACGGAAGAAATGATTCTATCGATTATTTGGTATTTTCTGCTCATAAAATGTATGCTCCCTTTGGTCTTGGTATCATTGTGGTTCCTAAAGAATGCTTTATCAAGGGGGAACCAGAATATAAAGGTGGGGGGACTGTTAAGTTCGTTTCTGATGATGAAATAATATGGGATGAGCCTCCTCACAAGGAAGAAGCAGGAACACCTAATTTTTTGGGGATTGTAGCCCTCCTTTCAGCAATGAAGGAACTTAATCGGATTGGTATGAACAATATAGAAGAGAGAGAAAGGATACTAACAGAATACTTTATAAGAGAGATCAGAAATATACAGGATATAACTATTTATGGTGATAGTGAATTTTTTAAAGATAGAGTTGGGATCATTTCATTTAATTTAGGAGATCTCCATCTTGATTTGGTTTCTGATATCCTTGCAGAGGAATACGGAATTCAAACGAGAAGCGGCTGTTTTTGTGCTCATCCCTACGTACAGAGATTATTAAAAATGAGCAAAGAGGATATTGAAATATATAAAAATACACCTGGTTCTAAAAGGCCTGGAATGGTCCGAGCTAGCTTAGGACTATATAATGACAGAGAAGAAATTGATTATTTTCTTAACTCTCTAGAAATGATAAGCTTAAGGAAAAAAACTGGAAGAATATATTAAAAAGAAACCATTAAAAAAGATAGGCACCTATTTCCCATAGCTTAGGAGCCTATCCTCTTATTTATACTATTTATTATAAACTTTATACTTTGGTAAATTGTTTTCTAAAACTAACAGGGGAGAGCTGCTTATGAGAGGTTCTATATAAGTATAAGCTTCCTCTGTTACATTATTACCCTCTGAATTTATCCAGCTCTCTGGTACGTATTTTACATGATTTGCTATATTCTTAGCTTCAGCTAAAAAGCTGCTGGAGGAATAAGGGGTGTTCGTTTCTCTTCTGATAGCTACCATTTTTCCGCTATTTTCGTAAGAACTATTGAGAAGAGCGAAATAGCCAGCTTCGAAGGCTTCCTCAATGTCTACTGTTGATGAGCAGTGCATAGCACAGCGCTGAAGGACCCCAAGCTCAAGAGTCTTTACTCTCTTAGTTATACCAGCTTCAGTGATAAAGCTCTTTAAAACACCAGCAACCCCACCTAGCTGGGAATGTCCAAAGTTATCATGGCTCTGTGCAGGAGTTAGCTCAGCTATAAAGTCTCCTTCTTTGTTTTTAATTCCTTCTGATACTACTACATAAACTTGATTTTTTTCCTTAAATCTTTCTGACACATCCTTTAAGAAGCTGTTTACATCAAAGGGATGTTCAGGAAGATAAATGAAGTCAGCAACGGGTTTATTATTCATCCTAGCTGCCGTTGCAGAAGCTGCTAGCCAACCAGTATCTCTGCCCATAGTTTCCAAGATAAAAATACCATTATTAGTATAAACACAAGAATCTAAATAGGTTTCTAGTACAGAAGTTGCAATAAACTTCGCTGCACTACCAAAGCCTGGAGTATGGTCTGTTATAGGAAGATCATTATCGATTGTTTTAGGGATACCGATAAAGTTAATATCAATATTATGTATCTTTCCGTAAGCAGATAGCTTTGCAATAGTATCCATAGAATCATTTCCACCTATGTAGAAGAAGCTTTTAATATCATTTTTATTGCATATTGCTATGAGCTTTTTATATTCTTCTTCATCAGTTTCATAGGATTTTAACTTATATCTGCAGGATCCAAGGCCAGAAGAGGGTGTGAATTTAAAGATTTCCAGCTCCTCCTCTGATGCATTTGTTAAGTCTATTAACTTTTCGGAAAGTATACCCTCTATACCATTAATCCCACCAAAGACCTTGTCATAAAGCTTATGCTCTTTATTAGCTTTAATAAGACCTACGACACTGGCATTAATTACTGAGGTAGGACCACCTGATTGAGCTATTATACAATTTGCCATTTTATTCCCTCCGTTTATTTACTGTTATACTCACTAATTACTAATATATAATAATTAAGCTTCCTTTGAAAGACCTTTAGTTATTTTTATACTATTTTTTAGAACTGCTGAGTTTTTTTTGAATATCATGAGTAACAATATTTATTCATATATATTTCTAGAAGGAATAAACTATATATATAATGCATCATTAATAGATTATAAACTTCAAAAAATAGCTAGTTTCACAAGGAAGGGTTTGAATATTATGTGGTTTGTGCATGGTCTTATAATCGGGAGTGCATTGGCAATGGATGCCTTTGCTGTTTCCTTAAGCATAGGATTAACCAAAGGAGTTAAGCTCTATAATAAACTGATATTTTGTTTTTCCTTTGCTTTTTTTCAATTTTTCTTTGCTCTTCTGGGGGGCTTCGGAGGTATACTTTTTAGTAAATATGTAACCTCAATACCCAGTATCATCGGAGGCATTGTGCTTGCTATAGTTGGTATAGCAATGATAAATGAAGGACTTAACAAAAAAAATGAATCAAATATTATATTAATGCAGCCAAAGATGTATTTTATACTGGGAATATCCGTGAGTATAGATGCTATGGTGGTGGGATTTACAGCTCTCAGCTCTATAGGTAGCAATTTGTATTTAATGGACATAACTTTATTGGTGGGAGTTATTACCTTTATATTTTGTGTAGGAGCAAATTTTCTTGCAAGATATTTAAAGAAGGTTGATTTTATTAAGAGATACGCCGATTACTTAGGAGGGGTTATATTAATTATTTTTGGGTTCAAAATGATTTTCTTTTAGAAAACCATTGTTTCATGAGTATTTATCTCCTTAAAGAAAAATATGCCTTCGATATATTTAGAATTATATGTTATAATACTAAGTATTATTTATTATTTTTGTTTAAGGGGTAATGTAAGTGAATAATAAAGAATTACTTAGACAAAATCACATTAAAATTACTAAGGCACGGACTAGGATATTAGAGATAATTTCTAATAGTGAAAATAGCATGAGTGCTGAGGAAATATATAATAGGTGTCTTAATTTGGGAGAAGATGTTAATCTATCCACGGTATATAGAGCTCTTGACCTTTTTGAAGCCAAGGAAATTATAAATAAACTGGATATAGGTGAAGGGAGATACACATACAATATTAAGAAGCACTGCCATGTGCATACGCTTAAATGTTCTATATGCAGCAAAGAAATAGATTTGCCCTGCCCCATGTATCAGGTGGAGGAACTTGTACGAACCAAAACTGGCTTTACTCTTACTGAGCATCAGCTAGTATTAAAGGGGATATGTGAGGAATGTAAAAATAAGAAGTCGTAGATAGCTATCTATGACTTCTTATTTTTACTATTAATTATTATTGAAAGTAGAAGCACTGTTACGGAAAGCACTGCTATTGTACCACCAGGAGCAGTATTCCAAAGATAGGATAAAACTAATCCCATAAGTATATCTATAAGTCCTACTGCTATAGCTATTATGAGGCTACCTTTAAAGCCCTTTTTAAATTGTAGGGCTGTGGCTACAGGAACTATCATTATTGAGGAAATTACTAATATCCCCATAACTCTTATGGAAGAAGCAATAGAAGCTCCAACCATAATGGTGAAAAGATAGTTGATTCTTTTAACCTTTATACCTGCCACCCTTGCTCCATCCTCGTCAAAGGTAATATAAATAAGCTTATCGTATAGGATGAAAATTAACAAAAGACAGATTAAAGTAACTGCACCTATGATAAGAATATCAGATTTAGCTACAGTGAGTATTGAGCCAAAAAGGTATGAGTTAACGTTGGTAGGAGCCTTCCCACTGCTGACTAAAATTATGGCAATTCCTAAGCTTAAGGTTAATATTATAGACATAACCATCTCTGCATATTTTTTATAGTAATTTCTTAAAAATTCAATGACTACCGCACAAACAATGGTATAGATAAAGGCTGTTAAAATAGGATGTACTCCTAACATTAGCCCAATAGCTACCCCGGCGAAGGTAGAATGAGATAGGGTGTCTCCAATCATAGAATATCTTTTTAGTACTATAAATAAGCCAACAGTAGGAGCCAGTATAGCAACAAGAAATCCTGCAATAAGAGCATTTCGCATAAATTCCAGTTCAAACATATTAAAAATCCTTCCTATTGGTATTTGTTTTCTTCATTAAATTTTTTCAAATAATCCTTAACCGTTACAAGATTATGGGAGCTGCTGAGATCCAGGATATCAGTGGAATATTTAAGAGCAGCAGAAAGATTGTGTTCCACAGATATGACTGTAATGCCTTTACGGAGGCTTAGCTCCTTTATCACATTATATATTTCTTTTTGACTGTGGACATCTACCCCAGTGGAGGGTTCATCCATGATTATCAGCTCTGGGTCTCCCATAAGAGCTCTGCTGATAAATATCTTTTGCTGCTGACCACCGGAGAGATTACCTATGAGACTGTTTTTGTAATTTTGCATATTAACTAATTGTAAGCTTTTGTCTATATATTCCTTATCCTTTAAACCCTTCGCTTTCATGTGAATGGATAGGAGCTCTTTTACCGATAGAGGAAACTGAGAGTTAAAGTCCTCCAGCTTCTGTGGAAGATAACCTATTTTTTTAGTGTTTATGGAAATATTTCCTTTAAGAGGCTTTAATACTCCTAAAATAAGTTTAATAAGGGTAGTTTTGCTGCTTCCATTTTCCCCTAAAATAGAAATATATGCACCCTTAGGTATAGTTAGAGATAAGTCTTCAATAATATATGGAGGCTTTCCCGTATAAGAAAAATAAAGCTTATCAATATTTATCAAATAAATCAGCTCCTGGTAATAATAGTAACATAATATTATTTATTATACAGTGAAATGCAAACCATTTGCAAGAAGAAATTATTACATAGTAAAGTCTCTGAAAAGTATGATAATATAATATATATAATTTTGTAAGTTAGGAGGAATATTATGGAATTTGAATCCTTTGTTTTAATGGAGATAGATCCAGAAGATAAAAAATTTATTAAGGAAATGGGTAGCTATGAAATAGAAGATGGTGGTAGCTATATTACTAGATTATATTACGATGGAAAAGACGTAATTATTCATTTCGGAATATCAAAAGAGGTAGAGGATTGGGAATTTAGTGCTATCTTTGATTTGTTTAAAAAGGAGGATTTTCAAGAAAAAGGCTTCTATATAGAGGACATGGATGAAGACTATAATCCAGCCTGGTTAATTAGCTTTCCTTACATAGAGGATAGAGAAGAGCTGGAGGAAAGGCTTAATGAAGCAGGGAGTCTTATTGAAAAGAAGATAGATGAAGTTTTAAAGGATATAGAAGGTAAGGAAGATGAATACAAATAATTAAGGAGGGATAGTATGGATATGCCAAAGAAGCTCCCAAACCGCAATGAAATCGCAGAGGAATACAAATGGAGAACAGACAAGATCTTCAAAAATAATGAAGAGTGGGAAGAATCCTTCAAGAAGCTGAAGAAGGAAGGTGAGGAGCTTAAAAAGTATGCTGGTTTATTACATAAGCCAGAAAGTCTATTAGCTTATCTCAAGGAGTTAGAAAAGGTGGAAAGACTGGCAGAAAGCATAATGCTTTATGGACGTCTAAAATCCGATGAGGATACCTCTAATACTGTATACCAAGGACTTCAAAATAGAATTAATAGCTATCTAGCAGAGCTTTCTAGTATAAATGCATTTTTTGTTCCAGAAATATTGTCTTTAGAGGAAGGATATGTGGAAAAGGCTATTAAGGAACAGTCTGAGCTTGAGATGTATATCTTCTTTTTAGAGGACATTTTGAGGTCCAAGGAGCATATTCTTTCTCAGAAGGAAGAGGAGCTTTTAGCCTCTGTATCAGATAATTTAAGAGCACCTCATAATATTTTCAATATGCTTACCAATGCTGATATTACCTTCCCTGAGATAACCGATGAGAATGGTGAAAAGGTACAGCTTACGGAAGGAAATTATCAAAGCTTTATTAAAAGCAAGGATAGGAGGGTAAGAAAGGAAGCTTTCCTTGCCTTATTTGAAACCTATGGTAAATACAGAAATACCCTTGGGACCTCCTTAAGTGCTTCTATGAATAATTTTGTATTTAAGTCTAGGGTTAGAAAATATAAAAGTGCCCTAGAAGCTTCTTTAAAGCCCAATAATATTCCTTTAGAGGTTTATGAAAATGCTTTAGAAACTATAAATGATAGTCTTCCTCTCCTTCATAGATATGTGAGGATAAAAAAGAAGCTTTTAAATGTTGATGAAATGCATATGTATGATTTATACGCTCCTTTAATCGATGTTCCAAAAGAGAATGTTGACTTTAAGGAAGGCGTAGAGCTTATAAAGACTGCCTTAAAGCCTTTAGGTAAAGATTATTTACAAATCTTCCAGGAGGGGATTGACAGCGGCTGGATAGATGTATATGAAAATAAGGGCAAAAGAGGAGGAGCTTATTCCTTCGGTACCTATGATAATATGCCCTATGTACTGTTAAATTACAATAATACATTAAATGATGTATCAACTTTAGCTCATGAAATGGGGCATTCGCTTCATTCTTATTATTCTAAAAAGAATCAGCCATATATTTATTATAGCTATACCTTATTCTGTGCAGAGGTAGCTTCCACCACCAATGAGATTATATTAATTCACCATCTCATAGAAAAGGAGCAGGATAAGAATAAGAAGCTTTTCCTTATAAATCAAGAGCTTGAGCAAATTAGAACCACAGTGTTCAGACAGCTGATGTTTGCGGAATTCGAGAAGAAGACTCATGAGGCTATTGAAGAAGGAAACTCCCTTACAGCTCAGGAATTCTCAGAGCTATGGCATGAAATTAATGTCAGGTATTTTGGAGAGGACATGGTTGTTGATGAGGAAGTTGATATGGAATGGGCTAGAATACCACATTTTTATAGAGACTATTATGTTTATCAGTATGCCACAGGCTATTC
>JAEXSY010000161.1 GCA_023440105.1 Bacillota bacterium | reverse complement strand
GCTTAACTGCATAGACGTTAACAGAACGCCTTACAGCTTCTCTCATGGTTATATAACCACTGTAATTATTAGGAGAATTCTTTAGATTTCCTCCATACTCTGAGAGAAGACTTCCTCTTAAAGGACTATCCTCATATACCTTAGCAGCAGTGGCAAAACGAGAATCGATAGCTGGAGCATATACTGTAAGTGGTTTTATAGCGGAACCTGTAGCCCTGCTAAACTTATCTGAATCATAGGCTCGATTATAGGAAAGCGCAGGCTGATCACCTCTTCCTCCTACCATAACCTTTACCTCACCAGTTTTATAATCCATTATCACTGCTGAAGCTTGAGGCTGTTTAACACCATTTTCATCCTCTTTGCCAATTGAGTTTAAAATAGAGTCATTATCAAGAGCTTCCTGAGTATAATTCTGCAGCTCTCTGTCCATGGTGGAATAAATCTTTAAACCACCCTTTTCAAGAAGATTAGCTGCCTCCTCTTCAGTATAATTATATTCCTTCATCAGATCTTCTTTGACCTGTTCTATTACAGGTCTCGTAAACCACTCAAAATTCAGCTTATCACTGGTAATCTTAACTCCTCCATCAGACCAAACAAAGCTCTTCTGTAATCTACCCTCATCTAGTTCAGCTATAGCTGCATCATATTCCTCCTGAGTAAGCTTTTCATTATCAAGCATTATTGAAAGAACTGTTTTCGTCCTATTAATATATCGGCTAGGATCCTCAACATTTTCCTCTATAAAAGCATTATAGCCATGAGGGCTTTGAGTAACCCCTGCAAGATAAGCAGCCTCAATGAGACTAAGCTCCTTAACTCCTTTGTTAAAGTAATAGCGAGAGCCAGCTTCTACACCATAGGTGGTTCCACCTAGAGGAATAGTGTTAAGGTATGCCTCTAAAATTTGTGGTTTTGTAAGCTGCTCCTCCAGCTTTATAGCTAAATACATCTCTGTGATTTTTCTAGAAATCTTCACATCATTAGTTAGCATAGTATTTTTTATCAACTGTTGGGTTATTGTAGAGGCTCCCTGAAGAGCACCCTTGCCCGTGAGCTTTACCTTGATATCCTTAATTACTACACTTATAAGTCTTCTTATATCTATGCCATTATGTGTTTCAAAGCGCTCATCCTCAATAGCCACAAAGGCCTCCTTAAGAAACTTGGGCATTTCATTTCCATCAACATAGATCCTTTGAATTCTTGAAGGAACATTATCCATAAAATCCCCATTGTCATCATATACCATGGACATTTGCTCCAAACTTAATATGGCATCTACATCCAATTTGGGAGCAGATTTAATGACAGAATACGCATAACCTCCAGCGCCTATAACAGCTGATACCGTGATGAATAAAAAAGTAAGCAATACAATTTTAAGAACTCTATTTTTTTTAGTCCTCTTTTTTTTGTTTTTAGGACCTTTTTTCTTTATTTGCTTCATAAATGACTCCTTATACTATTATTTAGGGGAAATAACTAATCCCCCACTATATAATCTAGAGTGAGCTTAATAGTAGTTCCACTCTCAACATACTCATTAACACTTATGCTTTGCTTTATTACCATTCCCTCTCCTAAAAACTCTGCTTTAAGCCCTATCTTATCAATTAACTCTTTTGCTGCTTGTTTGCTATAACCAGATAGATTAGGTACTACTACATCCTTATTATTTACAGAAGTACCCAAAGTATTTACTATTTCTGTGCCCTTCTTAACAGTACTACCTGGCACAGGACTGATAGCTGAAACAACATTTCCCTCTCCTTTAAAAGTAACATTTAAGCCTTCTTTTTTTAGAATATCTAGAGCTTCTTCTCTCCCCATACCTCTAACTTCAGGGATAACAACCTCTTTCATTATGTTTTCAACTATCCCTCCACCTTCTTCTCCCGATTTAAGAGATAGATAGTTAAAAATATTATTAAGAACCTCGTTGGCCACAGGCGCTGCAACTTCCCCTGCGTAGTAAGGACCAGCGCTAGGTTCATCTATCGTTACCATTATGGTTAATTCAGGATTATCAACAGGAGTCATCCCCACAAAGGTAGAAACATACTTACCTTGAGCATACTTTCCGTCTATAACCTTTTGTGCTGTTCCAGTTTTACCGGCAATATGATAGCCTTCAATTCTTGCCGCAGTACCAGAGCCTTCTGTTACTACTCTTTCCATATAGCTCCTTAGTACCGCAGTGCTTTCTTCACTGAGGATTTTCTTTTTTACACCTTCACTATAGACATTGTCCACTATCAAGGTATTATTTTTATCTGTATGAATAACCTCCTTTAAAAGATGAGGTGTTATCCAGGTTCCTCCGTTAGCTATAGCGTTAAAAGCAGCCATATATTGCATAGTGGTAGTGGAATTTGTCTGTCCAAAAGATATTGTAGCTAAATCAATATCGGTCATATTCTCTACATCCTTTATTACTCCAGTACCTTCACCAGGCAAATCTATTCCTGTATATTTACCAAAACCTAAAAGACTAATATATTCATACAGAGTTTCTTTACCAATCATCTGTCCAAGCTGAATAAACCCGCTATTACAGGAATTTTTTATAATATCAGAAAAGCTCTGAGTACCATGGCCTTCTGGCTTCCAGCAATTGATGGTTGTTCCATTAATCTTATTTCTTCCGCTGCAGGTAAAGGTTGTATTATCACTAACTAGTCCTTCCTCTAAGGCTGCTACAGCAGTGATAACCTTGAATACAGATCCCGGCTCAAAGGCATCACTAACAGCTCTATTCCTCCAAATTTTTTGAAGTTCATCGTAGGTCTCTGCACCTTCTCTTGGATTATTTAAATTATAATCGGGTTTATTAGCCATAGCTAATACCTCTCCATTATTGGGATTCATAACTGTAATAGTTACTGCATTAGCTTTATTCTTCTCTAAGGCATTCTTAGCAGCCTTTTCACATATATACTGTATATTTTCATCGATGGTAAGGACTAGGTCCTTTCCGTCGATAGGTTCAGTATATTCAGCAGTGGTATAGGGTAGCTCTGAGTTATAGCTATCAACCTCTGCAATCCTAACTCCGGGAGTTCCCTGGAGGATGTCATTATATAAATATTCAATGCCTGTTAGCCCATTGCCATCACTATCTGTAATACCTATTACATGGGATAACAAGCTATCATTGATGTAGTACCTTAAAGTATCCTCAGAAACAATTAACCCTGTAATGCCTAATTCTCTGATTTTATCCGCTTTATCCTTATCTATCTGTCTTATTAAAGAAGCAGAGGTAGCGTACACCCCATTTTCCAGTTTACTTTCTAGCTTTGCCATCACCTTTTCAGAACTCATGTTTAATATATTTCCAATATCCTCAGCTATAGTTTCCATGGAAAGCTTGTTATCATTTTTTTTATTATAACTCTCAATGTAGCTTCTTATAGAGGTAAGATCTAGGTCCACTCTATAAACCTCTCCACTGACAGCAAGCTCATTATAATTTGAATCTAAAATCCTACCTCGTTTTCCGTCAATGAATAGGGTGCTTGTCCATTGAGCTTCTGACATAGCAGCATATTCATCACCTTTTATATACATTAAATAAAACAACCTAACACTTAGACATGCAAATAGCAGAATAATACCAAATAAAACAATAGGTAGCCTTTTTTTAGAAATTCCTCTTTTTCTAATTTTTCTTTTATCCATAGACTTTTTTCTCCAGTAAACAATTATATTTCCTTATATTATGCATATAAAATATATAAGTATATAACAAAATATAGTATACCTAAATTAATTCTATATTAACACAAAATGTTTTTTCATATAAAAACAGCAAATTGTAATTTAGTGATTTATTGGATATTATTATGTAAAAATATATAAATAAAGAAAAGAAAAAAAGCAGAGCAATGAGTCTACGCTCTCATTGCTCTGCTTTTTATTATTTTATAGATTATAAGCGAAACAGAATTATTTTACAAGCTTAGAATAGAACTCAATTACCAGCTGCTCATTGATTTCAATAGGAAGCTCTTCTCTCTTAGGAAGTCTAGTAT
>JAEXSY010000115.1 GCA_023440105.1 Bacillota bacterium | reverse complement strand
CAATCTATAACTACAGCACCTTTTTTAAAGCTATTTATATTACTTTTTACATAATCTATAGTAGCCTTTGGATATAATGCTATGAGAATCACCTCACAGGAGGAAAGATGATTTTCTAACAGACCATCTATGACACCAGTGCTTAATGCCTCCTCCAAGACCGATTCTTGCAGGTCATAGCCGTAGACACTGTGACTGGTGTTCTTCTTTATTGCCCTGGCCATGGAGCCACCGATAAGGCCAAGACCCACAACTCCTATTAACATTTTTTATTTCCTACGGCCTTTAAAACTTCCTTAACGGAGGCGCTAACCTCAAGGAAAGCTTCTGGAGTTAAAGATTGTGCTCCATCACATAAGGCCTTTGGAGGATTATTATGTACCTCTATTATAAGTCCATCAGCACCGGCGGCTGCAGAGGCGAGGGACATTGACTTAACATATTTAGAAACTCCTGTAGCATGGCTAGGGTCAGCTATTACTGGGAGATGAGTGAGGGATTTTAGCACAGGTATAGCTGAGATATCCATGGTATTTCTTGTGTAGGTCTCAAAGGTTCTAATTCCTCTTTCGCATAGAATTACCTTCTCATTTCCTCCAGCCATTATATACTCTGCACTCATCAGAAGCTCCTCTATGGTGCTGGATAAGCCTCTTTTTAGCAATATTGGCTTATCTATTTTGCCCATAGCCTTTAAGAGCTCAAAGTTCTGCATGTTTCTAGCACCTATCTGTATAACATCAACCTCACTAAAGTAAGGCAGTTGCTCTAAAGACATAAGCTCAGAAACTATTGGCAGACCTGTCTTTTCCTTTGCCTTAAGAAGGAGATCAATACCTTGAGGGCCCATACCCTGAAAAGAGTAGGGTGAAGTTCTTGGCTTAAAGGCTCCGCCTCTAAGCAGCTTAGCACCGCTCATCTTTACACTTTCTGCAACGGCACAAATCTGCTCCTCTGATTCTACAGAACAAGGGCCTGCGATAATCGCAAAGTTATCTCCTCCTATTTTAACACCATTTATATCTATTACTGTATCCTCTGGGTGAAATTTTCTATTGGCATTTTTATAAGGCTCCTGAACTCTTTTCACATCCTCTACTATATCCATAGCTTTAATAAGATCCATATCTACCTTAGAAGTATCTCCCACAAGACCTAAAATTGTTGTCATGGCTCCCTGAGAGGTATGAAGCTCAAGGCCGAGCCCCTTAATCCATTCAACAAGATAATTAAGCTGTGCTTCATTAGGATTTGGTTTTAATAATATTATCATACTGCACCTCCGAAATAATATAAGATAAAAAATATAAGATAAAAAATATAAGATATAAGATAAAAAGTATAAGAGAAAATAAAATAGCCCCACAGCGGAATTGCTGTGGGGCTAACAATTAGTTAGCTTATACTTAAAATCCTAAAAGGCTTCTAAACCATGGATTCTCCCTTTACAGCAACGCCAAAAAACCTTATCAAAAAAGATAAAGCTAAAGTAATAATATGCAGCTGTAAATCTTAAATTCATCATGATTTTAATTCCTTTCTTAAAATTTATTATAATAAAGCATAACATAAAGTCTGAATTTTGTAAATATTAATCGAAAAACCTCAGGTGGATGGCACCATAGAAGTGAGAAAGTGTTCCCCTGTGGGAGGGATATCTTTGTCGTTTTGTGTAAGGTGGATGGCACCATAGAAGTGAGGTTTTGTTCGCATATTAAATTTTTGTAAGGGGAGAAAATCATATTATAAATTAGGTATAATAGTAATTAATAGTATTGATTAGGGAGGGTGGATATGGATAGCTATGAAAAGAAAGCATTAAGAGAGCTTAAGATATGGCAGAAGAATGTACAGCGAAAGCCGGGAATAATAGGAGGGCTATCTAAAGGAGCTCAGGATAAAATAAACAGCTTGATCCCTGAAACTGCCCATAAGGTGATAACTGAAGCTATTAAAAATATGGTTAAGGTGGTAGCATTGGGTTCCCAATATACTAATAAGAAGCCTGTTCATGGCAAATCCCTTCAGGAGAGGGAAGAAATATTAGAAGAGAGAATTAGCTTTTATAAAAAAACAGGAGCTATAAGCGGTGCTGGTATTGGTGCTGGGGGCATACTAATTGGCCTTGCAGATTTTCCTGTGCTTTTAAGTATAAAAATGAAGTTTCTCTTTGAGTCAGCTTCAATCTACGGATTTAGGGTGGAGGATTACAGAGAAAGACTTTATATTCTTTATATATTTCAGATAACCTTCTCCAGCGAGGAAAGGAGAAGGGAAATTTATCCCATAATGGAAAACTGGGAAGAATATATAAAAACTCTTCCTGAGGATGCGGATTCCTTTGACTGGAGAGCTTTTCAGCAGGAGTATAGAGACTATATTGACCTTGCAAAGCTTCTTCAGCTGGTCCCAGGAATAGGAGCCGTGGTGGGAGCAGCAGCCAATTATAAGCTTTTGAATCAGCTAGGCTATTATGCTAAAAATGCTTATAGAATGAGAGTATTTAAGAAAGTTAACCCAATAGTATCTAAATAAAGGATTTGATTTTATGCACGAAGTAAAGGCAAAGGGGATTTTATCCTCTTCTAATGGTATGAATACTTACAGGGGGTGTACCCATGGCTGTATTTATTGTGATTCTCGCAGTAGATGCTACCATATAGATCATAAATTTGAGGATATAGAAGTAAAAATAAATGCCCTAGAGCTCTTAGAAGATGCCTTGAGGCGAAAACGCAAGAAATGTATAATTGGGACAGGCAGTATGTGTGATCCTTATATGCCGTTAGAAAAGCACTATAAAATCACCAGAGGCTGCCTTGAGATTGTAGATAAATATGGTTTTGGATTTACCTTTATTACAAAGAGTTCTAGCTGCCTTAGAGATTTAGACCTATTTAAGAGAATCAATGAAAAAACGAAGTGTGTAGTACAAATGACTCTTACAACCTATGATGATAGGCTCTGTAAGATAATAGAGCCCAATGTAGCTACTACCAGTGAGCGATTTGAGACACTTAAAGTTCTTAGGGATAATGGGATTCCTACAGTGGTTTGGTTTTGTCCGTTTTTGCCATATATAAATGATACAGAGGAGAATCTTAGAGGCCTTCTCTCTATGTGTATAGAAGCAAAAGTGAAAGGAATAATTAACTTTGGTATAGGTTTTACCATGCGTGACGGCAGCAGAGAATATCTATACAAAAATCTTGATAAACATTTTCCTGGACTCTCTGATACCTATCGCAATGAATTTGGTGGAAGCTATTCATGCTCTAGTAAAAATCACAATAAATTAATGAAGCTGTTTTATGATACCTGTGAAAAGAATAATATTATGTTTAATAACAAAGAAATCTTTGACTATATCCATAGGTTTGAGGAAAAGGAAAAGGAAGAACAGCTTTCTTTGTTTTGACGGGTAGGGAGTAGCTTTAGTTTCTATATATAAGTATAGATACACATCACATTAGTGATAGATATCTATGCTTATTTTTTTGTAAGCAAAGATACACAAGGTATATATAACTAGTAATTACGAAGATATGTTTTTATATTAATTTAATTGATATTTTATACAGGTTTATCCTTGTACTACGATAATTACTCTAGGGGGGATGGAAGATGAAATTTAAAAGGACTTTGTCACTGTCTTTAGTATTGTTAGCGCTGCTGCCTTTAGTTCCGTCTCAGGGAAGTCCGCTTACAAACGATCAGATTAGAAAAATTCAGGAGATTCAAGATTCAATAAATAGAAATCAGAAGTCGTTAGAAGATAAAAATAAAGCTTTAGAAACTCAG
>JAEXSY010000093.1 GCA_023440105.1 Bacillota bacterium | reverse complement strand
GGCCTTGCTACTGTTATTTTGTTAGCTTTCCTTACAGAAACAGAAAAGCGCGGTAACTATATGTCTGTATCTAAGGTTAAAACCACTATTGTAAAACAAAAAATCAATAATAAGCTTGCAAATATTTTAGCTCATTTATATTCATATATATTATTTCTGATATATGTAGTGCCAGTGGTTTTGATTATATTATTCTCCTTTACAGATTCTAAAAGCATTGCATCAAGACAGCTTAATTTTAGCAGCTTTTCTTTAGCTAATTATTCAAAGCTTCTACAGAATTCCGCTGCGTATAGGCCCTTTTTAGTCAGTATCATATATTCAGCATTAGCTGCTTTTATAGTGTTAGCCTTAGTGCTTATGGCCAGCAGAATAATCCATAAATATAATAATAAATGGTCAGCTGTATTAGAATATTCACTTCTTATTCCATGGCTTCTACCTTCTACTTTAATTGCCATAGGATTAATTACCACCTTTGATACACCAAAATGGTTTATGTTTAATAAGATATTAACGGCAACCACCCTTATAATGCTGCTAGCATATATAATTATTAAAATTCCATTTACTCTAAGAATGACCAAGGCTGCTTTCTTTGCTATTGATGATTCTTTAGAGGATGCTGCAAAAAATCTGGGAGCCGGAACTATATATACCTTTTTCAAGATCCTTCTTCCAATTATACTACCTTCCGTTCTAGCAATCTTTGCTTTGAATTTTAACAGCTTGATAGGTGATTATGATTTATCAGTATTCTTATATCATCCTATATATAAGCCTCTGGGTGTTCAGATAAAAAGCCTTACAGATGCTAACACCTTAGGTGATAATACTGCACTGACCTTCGTCTATGCTGTAATTATGATGGTTATATCCTCCATTGCACTTTATTTAGTATACGGAAGAGGTGGGAAGAAGGTAAAAGGACTATGATGAAAGGAATGAAAATAATTGAATATAGGGCAAGAAAGATTTAAAGAAATAAATGAAATATTAAATAGGAAACTTAAGGATAAGAAGTCCTTAATTGCGGTTCATAGAGGTTCTCCAGGTGGAAATATTATCGAAAATACCATACCGGCCTATAAGATTTCTTTGGATATGGGGGCGGATATGTTTGAAATGGATGTTATATCCTCTACTGATGGAGTGCTGTATACCTTCCATGATGGCACAGAGCTTAGAAACTTTAGGATAGAGAAGAATATTAAGACTCTGAGCTCTAAGGAGATAGATTCTCTTAATTATTATAATAGCTCAGGGGTTATATGTAATTATAAGGCAGAGAGCTTTGAGGATGTGGTTAAAACCTTTCAGCAAGGAGAGCTTTATAATATAGACCGTGCATGGGACATATTTCCTCAGGTGATAGAGATATTAAATAAATATCCAAATGCTATAAAGCAAGCTCTATTGAAAGCTCCAGCAAAAAAGGAAATATTAGATTTTCTGGAACAATGTCCTGATAAATATATGTTCATGCCTATAGCTTACACTTGGGAGGATATTCAGGAGGTAATGAGCTATAAGAACATAAATACTGTTGGGATAGAACTCATAGCAAGAGATGAAGAAAATGAGTTATTCAGTGATGAGACAATTAAGAAACTCAAGTCCATGGGACTTTTTGTCTGGGCAAATGCTATAACCTTAGATGATGAAATTGTCCTATTTGCTCATTTAGATGATAATTTATCCTTAATTGAAGGACCAGAAAAGGGCTGGGGAAAGCTATTTGATAAAGAAATAGATATAATTCAAACAGACTGGCCAGCACTATTGTATAGGTATAGGGAGGAGTATTTTTCCTAGAATATAATTGCTTGAAGAGCTCATGAGTGAAATTTTATGGATATTATATTATTTATTGAAATATGAAGTAAAGTTAATATAAAGGGATATCACTAAGACTAGATGTTTTTCAATAATATCTAGTCTTCATAATAATATGAATTATTTTTTAAATAAATATAATATATTGATAATTCTACTAATTAATGGTACTATGTAAATGTTACCAAAAACGTTTTTGAAAGGGAGTTTTTGTTTTGGCTTCTTCTATAAGAGATGTTGCACGAAAAGCTGGGGTATCTGTGAGCACCGTGTCTCGAGCATTTAATGAATACAGTGATATAAAAGAGGACACTAAAAATAGGATTTTTCAGGTGGCCAAGGAATTAGGCTACGTGCCCAACATCAGTGCAAGGAATTTATCTAAAAAGAATAAGATTAATATCGCAATGATAGTTTCAGGGTTTATGGAGGAGTCAGATATTGATGAGTTTCAATTTCTTCTCATGAAGGGAGCTTATGGCTATTCACTGGAGCATTCCATAGAAATAGCAACCTATGCCATAGATTCCAAATATCAAAAGGAAAAGACCTATGATCAGTTCTGCCTGGAGCATAGCCTGTCAGGAGCCCTTTTATTGGGGCTTAAAACCAGTGATGAGTATCTTAAATCTCTAAAGAATATCCAGTTTCCCTGTGTAACGGTGGATGTAGAGCTGGAAGGAAATAAGCTAGGCAATGTACTCATGGAGGATCAGAAGGCCTTTCAGGAGATAACAGAGTTCGTACTTAAAAATAACCATAGGAAGCTTGTTCTTGTTTATGGAAAGAAGGAAGCTCTGGTATCTAAGGAAAGGTATATGGGTTTTGCAAGAGCTGTTGAAGAAGCAGGACTTTCCCTGGAGGATATGGAAATTATCTATGGTGAATTTTCAGAGGCTGATGCTTACAATGAAGCTAAAAAGCTTATAGAAGAGAAGGGGAAGGAATTTACAGCCTTCGTAGCCATGAGTGACTTAATGGCCATTGGGGTAATTAGAGCAATAAAGGATTGCGGCTATAGGGTTCCTGAGGATTTTTCTGTAACAGGCTTTGATGGTGTAAACATGGCTTCATATATAGAACCAGCAATAACAACCATCGATCAAAAGATAAAAAACAGAGGCTATGCTGCAGCAGGTTTACTGATGAATATTATAAATCGCAAAGCTACTGCCCATAAGATAGTCACTGAATATCAATTAGTTATAAGAGATAGTGTAAAAAAGATTTAAGGCTTTGTCCTAAATCCTTTTTTTCTTCCTTTTACAAAAACGTTTTCGAAATATTAACGAGTTGTTTACAATCACAAGAAATGGAGGAGAATTTATGGTATTAAAAAAAACTATTGGGTTAATATCCGCAGCAATACTCTCTCTATCCCTGGTAGCCTGTGGAGGCGATACTAAGAAAGGCACAGGTGGAGCCAAGGTTAATAGTGATGGTGTAATAGAAGTAACCCTACCAACATATATGACTGGTGAAAATGTAGGAGCTATATTTTTTGAGCCTCATATTGAACGTTTTAATGAAAAACATAAGGATAAATACAAAATTGTTCTTGAGGAGGTAACTCAGACAAACTATGCTGAAAAAATAAAGCAGATGTCCCTTCAGAACATGCTTCCCTTCTTAGTGCATCCACCAGCTTCCGGAGGTATAGATGTACAGTGGTTTGAAGAAGTGGCAGTAGCAAATGACATGGTATATGACTTAAGCCAGTGGTTAAATGATACCCCTGAGGTTAAGGATCTGGTTATCGATGAGTCTCTAGATTTTGTAACCAGAGATGGCAAGGTGGTTATAATGCCTATGGTAACCGTAAGACCTCTTGGTATGTTCTACAATTCAGAGCTTTATACCCCAGAAAAGCCTGTGGGAGAAATGACGGTGGATGAATTTGTCGACTCCTTAGGGGATAATAAGATACCCTTCCAGTCGGCAGAAAATGCTTGGACAAGCGGTCTTTTCTTAACAGCCTTAATAGCAAATGAAGAAGGAGGCACTGAATTCCTCAAGGAAAACAGCAGCAAGATCCTTTATGACTATACAGATCCTATCATAGTCAGTGCTGTTGAAAAGCTAAAGGAAGTTTTTGATGAAAAGGCAACCTCCAATTCCATAGGAGGAGGCTATGCTGATATGGCCAATACCTTTATGAGCAATAATGCAGCAGTTATGTTCAATGGACCATGGATGTCTGGAGATTTTAGTGAAGCTTCCAGCGATAAATGGAGTAACGGCTTTGATGGAAGCAATGTAAGAGCAGACATATATCCTGGAAAGATTGCTCTAGCAAACACCGCTTTTTATGGAGACCTATGGATTCCTTCAACTGTTTCTGAAGAGGCACTGGAGGTAGCCCTTGCTTATCTTGAATTTAGATATTCTCCTGAAGAAATTGAAGCCTATATCCTTGCAGAAGGCGGAATTGCTCCAAAGCTAGAGTACAGTGAGAGCTTCAATGAAAAGCTAAAGGAAACTCAGGTTCTTGCAGATTTAGCAGAGGCTTCACAGGGCGAGGATGTAACCTATGTGCAGAATCTTCTAGAGATGATGCCTTCCTCTGTGGCGGACTCAGAATTTGCCAAGCTTCTACCTAAGCTTTATGACGGAACCCTAAGTGCAGAGGAGTTCTGCAGTGAGCTTTCTGCTAAGGCAGCAGAGGCTAAGTAGCTATGTAAAATATATAGGCAATAAGCGAAATAAAAATCCTTATTGCCTATATCTATTTAAATCTAGAAAGCAGGTGAAGAAAATAGCTAGAAAATCAAGTAATAAAACAAGTATAAGTGCCATGGAAAGGCGAAACTATCCATTGATTTATTTGTTTTTACTTCCATCTATAGCAGTATTTTTAGCTTTTTATTTAATTCCTATCATTACGGTATTTACCACCTCCTTTACAGAATGGAATGGCTTCAATACACCGGAGTTTGTAGGAATGGGAAACTATATAAGACTATTTACCAACAAGGCATTTTTGTATTCTATTAGAAACCTACTTCTCTGGTCCCTTATTGCCATGACCCTTCATGTGGGCTTTGGAGTTTTAGTGGCCTTTATTCTTTTCAGAAAGCCAAAGGGCTGGAAGTTCACCAGGGCAGTATTCATGGTTCCCAATGTTATTTCCACCGCTGCCTGGGCTTTAATATACAAATTTATCTTTAATAATGATATGGGGATATTGAACAATCTTATAAGAAAGGTAAATCCAGATTTTAATGTTCAGTGGTTTTACAATTCCCCCTATGCCTTCTGGGCTGTAACCTTTACCTGGCTATTCTTTGCTGTAATAGTCACCTTGATTGTCTTAAATGACCTCCTGGCTATTCCAGAGGAGGTTAATGAAGCAGCTAAGGTTGATGGAGCCACGGCCCTTCAGATAGCCTTTAAAATTCATCTTCCCCTATGCAGAAATGCAATTGGTACAGCCATGATATTATCTATAACCTCCAGGGTTGCCATGTATGAAACCATAGTCCTTACCACTTCCGGGGGACCAGGGGATGATACCATGAATCTTCCTCTTATTCTTGTAAATTCTATAATGAACCTAAAGCATGGCTATGCTAACTCAATAGGGGTTATCATGTTCATCATAGGCCTAGCTACATTATTTATAATAAATAAATCCTTTAGAATGAATGAAAGCGTATATTAAGGAGGTGTTCATAGTGAAAATTACTAAAAAAATATTAGTGAATATATTTATCTATGGAGTTTTAATCTTTACGGTAGCAGTATCTATATTACCGATAATATGGATAATAATCTCCTCCTTTAAGACCAATGCACAGATTCTCAGCAGTCCCTTCTCTCTTCCAGAAAATATCACCTTTGGGGCCTTTTCTTATTTATTTGAGGAATATAACTTTTTAAGATATACCCTAAACTCCTTCTTAGCTTCTGTGTCTTCAACAGTGGTTTCTCTTGTGATTTATTC
>JAEXSY010000002.1 GCA_023440105.1 Bacillota bacterium | reverse complement strand
CCTATACCACAATAGCATACTCACATTCATTCTCTCCCCAGGTACAGGTAACTCTGAAACCTCTCATAATATATCCATTGATAACCGCCTCTGAAGGAACCTCAGAGCTTTCCTCAAGAGAAAAGGTCATTTTATCACCCTTAAAAGTAATTCCTTCAATATCTTTAGGCTCGCTCCCCTCCGAAAACTGCTCACCGTTATCCTTAAGGATATACTCTTCTACCACAACCTCATCAGGTTCATGATCCTTGAAATCAATGGTTATCTTAGTTCCTAACTCAAGTTCTATAACCTCATTATTTTTATTAAAGAAATCCTTAAAGGTATCCTCACGGTCATAGATTGCTCCATCCCATTTATTAAGTCCAACCACCCAGGGCAGAGATACATTCCCAGCTGTAATACTAATTTCCGGAGGCTCTTTAGGACTTTTGCCACTAGCTTTACCTCCACCTTTACCCCCGGCACATCCTGTAAATAAAGCTAAGGTAAGAATTATTGATAAATAGAAGTTTATTTTTTTGTGCATAGTTTTCCTCTTCTCCTTTATATTACTAAATTTTTGTCGTAAACCGTCAGGTGAATGGCACCATAGAAGTGAGAAAGTGTTCGCATAGTAGAGAAATTATCTTATAGGAATAGGAGGTATTAGTCTTTATCCTCCCTTAATATCTCTCTATATTTATTAATACATTATAAATATAAAGAAAGTTTCAACATATAAAATATTTCTGTTACAACCTCTTAATTATTTGTTATTTTTTGTGTAATATATTGCTACATCAAAGCTAACATCCTATTCACATTGAATGTACACAACCTCTAGTATAGCTTTATTTATTCTCATAATTGCTTTCATCTTTATTTATATATGAAAGGATAAGCAATGAAATTCATAGATACATTTTAAATAAAAATTAGGTTCAATATATTTGTTTTTACATAAAACATTGACTTGTTCATAATATTTTTTCTATTATTAATATTAGGTAAACTACTCCCATATTATAAGCACTTAAAGTCTTCTTCTATTTATGTTTGCAGCTCTACCTTACAGCAACTTTTTTTGATTATATATAGAAATTTATATTGTTATTGGAGGATTCATGAAGAAAAAAAACTTTTACACAGAAATAGCCTATGTTATAGGCATTATATTATTAGCTTTAGGAACAGCCTTTATGGAAAAGGCAAACTTTGGTGTGTCCATGGTGGTGGCACCAGCCTATATATTTTATTTAAAACTCTCAGAAGTCTTCAGCTTTATTACCTTCGGAATGATGGAATACATTCTTCAGGGAAGCCTTTTAGTTATAATGATGCTTGTCCTTAGAAAATTTCGCATATCCTATCTCTTTTCCTTTATAACAGCACTGTTATACGGCTTTACCCTGGACTTCTTTATGAGCATTGTGACAGCCTTACCGGATAATCTTCTCCCCTTGAGAATTTTGTTGTATGTTGCAGGTCTTCTCACCAGCGCCTGTGGAGTTGCCTTTATGTTTCATACCTATATTTCTCCAGCTGTCTATGAGCTGCTAGTAAAGGAGCTTTCATCAGAATATAAGATAAACATAAATCAATTTAAGACAGCTTATGATTGTACAAGCTGCCTCCTATCAATTTTGCTATCCTTTTTGTTTTTTGGCTTCCTCACCTTTAAGGGAATTAATGTGGGTACAGTAATAGCAGCCCTGTTAAATGGCTGGCTTATAGGCTCCTATGGCAGGTTTATGGATAAGAGATGGTTTTTTATAGACAAGCTAAATCTAAGAAGATATTTCTCATAATAGATGTAAGGGAAATCATGAGTTTTCTTATGAAAATAAGGTTGCCCAATGGACAACCTTATTTAATTTACCATTAAAAAAGATCCCTATAAAAAACTTTATTTAGCAGACCTTTTTAAAGAAAACCAGAACCTAACTCCATCACCAGTATTTCTAGCTCCATAGACAAGCTTATGAAGCTTCAATATTTCTCCAGCTATATACAATCCAAGGCCTGTCCCTTGTGATATACTCCTGGAGTCATCTCCTTTGGTGTAGGCTGTCCAAATGTCATCTATTTTCTCTTCTGGAATATGACTTCCGCTATTATATATTCCATAGACCTTATCAGAAATCTCTATCTCTATCCGTCCATTTTCAGGGGTAAAACTAATTGCATTAATAATGAAATTATCTATCACCTTCAGAATAAGATTTCTATCCCCTAATATGATAGAATCTCCCTCTATACTAAAGTGTATATTTTTTTCATTTATCACTTCAATATATCGATTGTATGCACTCTGGGAAAGTTCATTTAGAGAAAGCTCTTCTTTATTAAGCTTCACATTTCCAGTTTCTAGTCTTGATAGCTCCAGCATCTCTTTAATAATTCCATCCATGTAAACAGCCTTGTCTTGAATCTTAGAAGCATAGTATTCGCGTTTTTCACTATGAATATTTTCTTTCAGATTTTCTGAGTAGCCAGAAATAATTGCTAAGGGTGTTTTTAGATCATGGGCCAATGCGCTAGTAAGCTCACGATGCTGCTTGTTCATAGTTTCTTTTTTCTTATAGGTATTATAATTACTGTAAGCTAAAACCACTGCAGCAAGCATAAAAATAACAAAGGAGGAAGACCAAATAGGTATTAGTTTATCCATAGAATCCTGTAAAGCGGAAGATTCATCGGCAAATACAGCACAATAGTTTGTTCCAGCCATTCCTAGTGCATCCATCAAATATTTATCCTTATAGGGAATTGCAATATAACTCTGCTGCCTAAAGCCTTTAATATTCTCATAGCTATCTATATTCTCCTGCCTCTTGATAATAACATCTTGCAACATATTTACATCTAAAACTCTTTCTCTAATCTTCTTCTGTCTTTCATCCCTCCGGAGTATAATTTCACCTCCATCTCCATAGGAAATTCCAGAATCCTTCTCAACAGTGCCAGCTTCAACATAAGGTAATTCCTCAGTGTTTTGATAGTTTGTTTCAAATCCATATTCTACCTCAGATTCTGTTATAACCCCATTTGCTACATAGCCCTCTTCATCGAATCTTAGGACTCGTTCTTCCTTTACTATTACCCTTTCTGGAATAACCCTTGTACCGTCAAGCCAGAAGCCCCCAAGCTCTAAATGGTAGTCTGTAATATCCCCTACTTTTTTTGCCTGTCGCTCACCATACATCAAATCCTCCATCTTCAAAATTTCTTCTTCTGTAAACCAATCCTCTGGTTTTAGAAAACCAAATTGAGTCATAGAATTAGTTCCCGGAAGCCTTTGAGCATAGCTTATAACCCAAAGATCTGAGGTGCTATAGAAAAGCTGAAAATCAGAATCAAAGATAGCCATTTCCATCCCATCACCTAAACTCTGATATATAATTTCCTTCCTTGCAGATATTATGTCTGTAATTTCATTATCTTCATTGCTATATTTGTTAATAACATTCCATATTTTTTCACTAGCTTTATAGGCTGCAGAAAGAAAGCTTGCTCTGTTCCTTTCCTTCTGTTCTCTGATTATTTGGTTGCTAAAAATCACCATAAGAACCAGATAAACTATAAAGAACATGGAAAGGGTTTTAAAATATATTCCTCTAGCTTTCATTTAACGCCTCCATCTTATAGCCAGCTTTAATAATGGTTTTGATAATATTACCGCTATCACCTAAAGCTTTTCTGAGCTTTTTTATATGATTATCCACAACCCTATCATTCCCCTCAAAGTCATAACCCCAGACTCTTAAGAGAAGACTTTCTCTAGTAACTATTTTATTCTTATTCTCCATGAGTATCTTTAAAATGGCATATTCCTTTGGAGCAAGGTTAATTTCCTGATTATTAATAAAAACCATATGGCTATAAGGATTTAGTTTGATATCTCCCACTATAATAAATTCTTCCCTTATCATCCCTTTTGACCTTTTAATCATGGCACTTACCTTTGCAAAAAGCTCTGCCAAAGAAAAGGGCTTAGATACATAGTCATCACAGCCAAGGCT
>JAEXSY010000497.1 GCA_023440105.1 Bacillota bacterium | reverse complement strand
ACCCAAGGGAGTGGAGAAGTATTCAAGTAGATTCTGAGGACCTTCTTTTGGAAATTCTTAATTCAGGAATCTATGGTGACAGCACTATGAGCAGAAAGCACAGCAGCACAATGACCTTGAATGCCGTTGCTTCTAATAAGATGGGAAAGAAGTATCGGGCACTTCTAATGAAATCTATATTTCCTGATTGTAAAAGTCTTTCTGGAAGATATAGCTACCTAAAAAAGTATCCCTTTTTACTTCCTGTTGCCTGGATTCAGCGTATTTTAAAATATAAAAAAGAAACAACAAAAAAAGGAGCTGATAACTCAGCTTCAGAAAGTATGAAAATAGGAAGTGATAGGATAGAGCTTCTTAAAAAGTATGAAATTATTGATAAGTAATGTATTATTATTTGTACTGCTTGGCGTGCATTCCAGGCTGATACTTTAGTTAGATAATTCATTCTTCATTTCCAATTATACTATTGGTATTCATATAATTAGAATTATTGGAAAAGCGGGGGGGAGACAATGAAAAATAAGATTAAACGTGTTGTAAGACGTTTAGCTCAAGGGAGATTTGTAGTTGTATTATCAGCTACTTATCAGATGATAATGTGGATTGAATATTATTATTTTACGATAAAGTGGATACTTATAGGTAAGAAAAAGCCCAATCAACAGGAAATTCAATTGATAAAAGAAAATACTACGTTTATTTTTAAGTCATTTGAGAGGCAGAAGATGGCTAAACGGCTTTATCATAATATCCAGTCGTATTACCCCGGTGTGAAAGTGGTTATTGCGGATGACAGTGCAACTCCTTTGAACCTAAAAGGGGATAATCTTGAAGTGATTCAACTTCCATTTAATACTGGATTGAGTTATGGATTAAACCGAGCTTTGGAGAAAGTAACAACGCCATTTGTTATCAGAATGGATGATGATGAATTGCTTACACCATTCTCTAGATTTGAAAAACAGTTAGAATTTTTGATTGAACATAAAGAGATAGATTTAGCGGCAGTGTGCCATCTTTCCGCACCCCAATGTGTGCCTCCTGAGAAAGTTGCTGTTGAATACTATAAGCAGCCTATGAATTATGCACCTAAAGCACTTAAGATTCCACATATGACCTGGATTGACCAGACACATATTGTAGTAGGAAAGGCTCCAAATGTGTTCTTGGCAAGGACTGAAAAGATGAAGATGGTTGGATATGATGATAATATTCGGATGATAGATCATAATGAATTTTTCTATCGTGCTGCGGGTAATATTGTTTCCGTTCTTGATCCTACAGCATTTGTGTTTCATTACCACAATCGCTTTGATACACATTATCAGAAGTATCGTTCTGATGTGGACGACGATCGGGCTTATATTGTTAATAAGCAAAAGAATCAATCCAGTTCTCTCCCAAAATAAATAAGTCGCCGAGGGCGACTTATTATATTACTTTTTTCGACAGTCATCTGAAAGCTGATATATTTATACATTGTTAACTTTGTATATTTATAACAAGTTAGATTATTTCACAGTAACCTTCAATACTCTAGTAACTGACCTCTCTCCCCTAGAATTCTCCACAAAATAGCTTACATAATATTCCCCTGGGGTTCTTGTATCCACCTCTCCTTCTATCCTAACTATATCTTTAATATCTCCATTTACAGGATCCCAGGCATAGTGAATATAGTCACCTGGGTTAAAATATTCTCCTGCGTTCAATATTACTGAACTCTCCTTTAATGCTAGGGTAGGACCCTGAGATAATACCTCAAAATACTCAGCACAGGAGTAGATGTCATTAAACTCATTAGTTAGAATAAAGGTCACCTTATAGGTTTCGTCATCCTCTATAGTATAATCATAGCTTATGGAAGCTGTTATGTCTTTTCCATATCCGTTATCTCCAAAGATAGCCTCCTCCTCTATTAATATATCTGTAAGTTTTTCTAAATCCTCCTGAGAATTCAGTGTGATAGCCCTTACATTAATCTTAGGACCTGTATAATTTTCTAAATATAGCCTTCTTTCACCATAAACCTTAATGCCATTACAATCAACTAAGGAGTATCTTAAAATCTTTTCCTTGATATTCTTATTGGTTTTTATTTCCACAAAAACCTTCTCTAAGGCATCACTTCCATCATGGTCTATTGCTGTAACTCCCTCCATCAGATTAAGGTCTCCATTGCCGTCATAATATATTTCTTCTTCTGAGAAAGTAATAGAAGCCTTGCTGCTATTAGAATTATTCTGTCGTTTGTTATTAGATGAGGTGTAAGAGTCATTATCTGGAAGAAAGAATATATAAACCAAGTTTAAAGAGGCTAGCACAATTAATATGCCTATTATTATTTTTAAACTTTTCCTCATAGAAATCATTCCTTTATAATATTGTCATAATATAAATTATTATGACTTTTTATATATTAAATAATAATAATATTTTTATTATTATTTAATTTTATTATATAATAAAGTATGTATTTATGGACGAGGAGATTTTGTATGAACTTGATTAAAAGAATTATAATAGTGCTTTTTTCTGCAGCCTTAATATTATACTGCAGCTATAGCTTTATACAGAGAAGAAATAACGATAAGGAGGCTCCTGTGATAGCCTTTGACTCCGATACTATTTATGCTGGTGTCGGAGCTTCTCCTAAGGAGCTCTTACAAGGAGTAACTGCATCAGATAATATGGACGGTGACGTAACCTCCTCTTTAATAGTTGAAAAAACTTCGAAATTTATAGCTGAGAATAAGAAGCTTATTACCTATGCAGCCTTTGATTCACATAACAATGTTGCTAAGGCTACCAGAGAGCTTATATATACAGATTACCATTCCCCTAGGTTTTCTTTAGAGGAGCCATTATCCTATAACCTAGGCTCTTCTATAGATATTTTAGACAGAATTAAGGCCTATGATTGTATCGATGGTGATATTTCCGATAAGATTAAGATTTCTTTTTCTAATCCTACTGCAGCAGGAGTTTATACTGCTAACTTTAGGGTAACTAATAGTAGTGGAGATACCTCTGAGCTTTCTGCAGAGGTAAATGTCTATGAAGCAGACAGAAATACTCTCATGAATACTCCGGTAATTACCTTGAGCGATTATTTAATATATGTTGAAAAGGGTGATAAAGTAAATCCTTCTGAATATTTCAAGGGTGTAACCCTAGGGGGTAAAAAATATAATACTAGATATTCAGAGCTTAATGTGGTAAATGAGGTAGATACATCAATGCCGGGGTTATATACAATATCATATTCTATAACCCTTAGAGGATATAAAGGAGATACAGAGCTTTTAGTGGTGGTGGAATAGAAGAGGAGGCTTACTTATGGACAATGAAAATACTAAAGAGGCTTTAGGAAGCCTTGCTTTTCAGGAATTTTATATATTTGATATATTGAGAGATATAATAAGAGGCTGGTGGTTGATCATCCTTACAGCTCTCGCAGCTTATATGGTTACCTATGTAGTGGTGGATAAGACTTATGAACCTTTATATACCTCTTCTACTACCTTTGTAGTAACAACTAGAGGTAGCTCAGGGACCATATACTCAAACCTTACTACTGCTACTACTACGGCCAAGATATTTACAAAAATATTAGATACTGATGTCCTTAAAGATATGGTGGCTGAGACTACAGGGGATTCCGTTTATACTGCAGATATTTCTGCATCGGTAATTCCCGAGACTAATCTATTAGGTTTAAAGGTTGTGGCTCCATCCCCTAGGATAGCCTACGAAACTATTATAGCTGTAATGGATAGCTATCCTAAGGTTTCTGATTATATGGTTGGTAATGCAGTTTTAGAGGTATTGGGGGCTCCAGAGGTACCAATTCTACCTTCTAATTTTTCCGGAGCTAAGGAGTATGCACAAAAGGCCTTGAAGATAGCTGCTATTGCTATGATAGCCTTATTGGTACTTCTATCCTATATGAAGGATACCATAAAGGATAGCTCACAGGTAGAAAAGAAGCTGGATACAAAGCTTTTTGGAATTGTATATCATGAAGCTAAAAATAAAACCTTAAGGGGCAGGTTTAAAAAGAACAGGTCAAGCATCCTGATAACCAGCCCCTCTGTAAGCTTTTCCTTTGTAGAGTCTTATAAAAAAATAAGGTCTAGACTAAACCATAGAGCAAAGGAAGGTAAGCTTCAGGTTTTACTCATAAGCAGCGTTTTGGAGAATGAAGGTAAATCTACCGTAGCTGCTAATATTGCCCTTGCACTGGCCAAGGGAGGGAAAAAGGTGCTTCTAATAGATGGAGATTTAAGAAAGCCCTCTCTACATAAAATATTTCAAAAAGATACCTCTCATATAAAGGGGATCAGTGACTATCTATATGGAAGATGTGAAATAGAAGCTCTCTTGTCCTCTGGAGAGATAGAGAATCTTACCTTTATATTAGAAAGCAAGAGCTGTAAAAATTCTACGGAGCTGGTAGGCTCTAAAAGGATGAAGATTCTTATAGATGAGATGAGAAAGCTTTTTGATTATATAATAATAGACTCACCTCCTATGTCCCTTATGGCAGATTCAGAGGTTATGATTTCTTGTGCTGATGCTTCTCTTCTTGTGATAAGGGAGAGTACTGCTTTTGCTCCTGAGATAAACGATGCGGTGGATGTCCTTAAGGGAGGAGAAAATAAGCTCTTAGGATGTATTTATAATAATGTGAAGGGAGCATTTTCCTTCAGTGAGGGCTATGGATATGGCTACGGATATGGGAAGAAATATGGCTATGGAAGCTATTATGGAAAGAAGCAGAGCAGTGTAGAATTAGAGAATACTAATAATTAGGAGAATTATAAGTCCATGGATGATAATAAAATAGATATTACAAGAACAATTGAAGATGCCTTTAAGGGCTTAAAAAAGCTTTGGTGGATTTTTATACTCCTTATAAGCTTATTTTCAGGGCTCTTTTACTTAAGGGCAAGGCAGTCCTATGTTCCTATGTATTGTGCAGAGGCTACATTTACTATAAATATTAACTCAGGTTATTCTAATGGAGCTTATTATAACAGTGCCGCTGCCAGTCAGCTTAGTAAAACCTTTCCTTATATTCTAACCAGTGGAGTTCTAAGCGACCTTGTTGCTGAGGATTTAGGTTTAAGCTATGTGCCAGCAAGTATTTCGGCCTATGCTGAGGAGGATACCAATCTTTTTAATCTTCAGGTAAAGTCAACAGATAAGGAAATTGCCTATAAAGTCCTGGAGTCTGCTATAAAGAATTATCCTCAAGTCGCTGAGTATGTTATAGGTGCCTCTCAAATTGATATTCTGCAGGAATCAGGAGTTCCAGATAAGCCTTACAATATTCCTAGTTTTAGAAACAGCGCCTTAAAGGGTGGATTATTCGGTGGAGCTCTAGGTATAGCTATAATATTCATATATGCCATAACGAGAAATACCATCAGGAGACAGGAGGATTTAAAGAAGCTTCTTAATGTAAAATGTATAGGTACAGTGCCTCATATAGAATTTAAAAAGAGAAAGAAGGACTTTGATAACACCATTTCCTTAAAGAATGATAAGGTTTCTCCCGTATTCACAGAAGCCATAAGAGTAATACGTACAAGAATTGAAAGAGCAACAATAGAGTTAGGAGCTAAAGCAATTCTAATAACCAGTGCAATACCCAAAGAGGGAAAAACTACCCTATCCTATAATATAGCCGAGTCTCTAGCCATGAAGGATTATAAGGTAATTCTCCTTGATTGTGACTTAAGAAATCCTTCTGTGGCAGAAAGGTTTGGTCTTTCCATGGATAAGCCAGGGCTATCAGAATACTTAATGAACAGAGCATCCTTAAAGGATTGCTTATATAAAATCCCTGGAACAGGACTTTATTTCATATCTGCAGGAAAGCCCTCTAATGAGGCCTCTGAGCTTTTAGCATCAATAAGGATGAGAAAGCTCATAGAAGCACTTAAGGAAGAGGTAGATTATATAATCCTTGATACAGCTCCTGCTGCCATGTTAGCTGATGCTTCCGATGTAGCCTCCTACGGTGATTCAGCAGTCTTTGTGGTGAGACAGGATTATTCCAAGGTTTATCATATAATGGAGGGAGTGGAAAGACTCTCAGAGAGTAAGTTACCTATAATAGGCTGCATCCTTAATAATGTGGAGGATAGCATTATGGGAGATGGATACAGCAGATATAGTAAATATGGAAAATACGGTAGGTATGGTTACTATGGAAGCAAGTATTATTATGGAGATAAAGGTAACTGAAATAGATATATTCCCTTATAGCTTTAAATAGCTATGAGGGAAATTTTACTTTGTAGGAATCCTGTTATCTTAATATTTTGCATAAAAAGAATTTTGTCGCAATACATAATATATTGTATAATATTATATATTAGCGTCAGAAAGGTTGAGTAATTAATGGAATCTCTAAGAATATTATGGGGTAAATGGAAGGATGGAACCTTTGGAGAAATACTAGATGATTGGAGATGGATCTTTTCTTATAGTAAGAGATATAAAAAAGCTATTGCCTTTTATATATTTTTGGGGCTTTTCAGCACTACCTTCAGCTTAATATCCGCCGTGGCGGCGAAAGAAATGCTAGATATTGTATCTAATCGTGAAGCAGGTAAGCTTGGGCTTATGGCAGTAATAATGGTATGGATGGGACTCTTTAGCCTTTTGTTTAGCAGTGTGGTTTCTAGAATTTCTACTAAAATCAGTATTTTTATAAATAATGATATTCAGGCTGATATATTTGATAAAATCATGGATGCTAATTGGATGTCTATTACTAAGTATTCTAATGGAGATATTTTAAATCGCTTTAACAGTGATGTAAGCACTATTTCCTCCAATGCTGTAGGCTGGTTACCCACAATAATTATTAACCTGTATAATTTTGTTTCTGTACTTGTGGTTCTTTTATATTATGATCCAATAATGGCCCTTATTGCATTTACCAGTGCACCATTTCTGTTTGCATCCTCCAGATATTTTATGAAGCGGATGAGAAAATACAACAAAAA
>JAEXSY010000479.1 GCA_023440105.1 Bacillota bacterium | reverse complement strand
GTATGAAGCTTAGTACCGTTGATTCCCTCAAGGGCTATGGGTTGAAAGGTTAAGGCTCCTGCAGAATATCCATACTTTCGATCCTTTTTATAGGCTGTGTTTACTATATTAAGTACCTCCAGGGGGCTTATGGCAGAATGCCTGTATATACTGCTTTGCTTATCTGCTAGAACATCTAAAGCCTCCATAAAGGTTGTGTCTTCTTCTATTATCGTTCTAAAGGGGTGAAAGAATACCTTGCTTCCGCCACAGCTTTTTTCTGCTAGGGTGGACCTTCTGGCTAGCACGGTATAATAGTATATATCTTTTTCATTGTTATTTACCTTTGATAAATAAGTTCTAAAGGCAAGCATCACTAAAGCCTGAAGAGGAACCTTATTATTTATACTAAAATCCTTCATCCTATCTACAAGATCTTTAGAAAACAATCCTACTTCATGATCACCCTTTGTACGAAGGGAGAAAGAGCTTGAGTATCGGATATTAGAATCTTTTAATTTTTGTCTTGTTTTTTCTAAAACCTCACTACCACTGACGCTGGTGAATATTGGCTCCTTGTCTGGAGAAAATTCCTTTTCCCAATAAGTCTTGTCCTTTAAATATTGAGGGGTATTTCTGTAATTCAGCTCCTGTTCCATTATAGGCTTATAGGGATGAGGAGCTTTTGGTAAATCTTCCCCTTTTTTAAGAGCTTCATAAATAGCTATTACATCCTTAAAAAATATACATATACCCCAGGAATCAATTATCACGTGGCTTATTACAAAAAACAGTCCTGATTTTCCATAGCAATTTTTTAATAGATATGCTCTTGAAAGAGGCTTGTCAAAATAGGTTACACGTTTTGCTGCAAGCTTACGAAAGGTTTTTTCTATAGCTTCTTCGGACTTTCCTTCCATATCAAGGTGATAAATCTCTGGGGATTCCGAATCCATAAAGAATTGTTTTATTTCCTTCCCGTCCTTAGTCAGGCGAATGCGAAGGCTGTCCATTCTTTCATACCCCTTAAGGAGTGAGGTGGTAAACAAATCCATGTCTAAGTCCTCTTCCATGAGAAGAAGCATAGGAATGTTATTTACCTGTTTGTGAAGGGTGAATTTTTGACTGTAGTAAAGGACGTTTTGTGAAGCTGTTAAAGCATATAGTTGTCTTTCCATTCATTTCTCCTTTATATAGATTATTCTATAGACTTTAGTGATTCAACCATTGGAATACCTGTAAGTCTTTTATACATAACTATATTTACTATTAATGAGAATACAATTGTGATTAAGAAGGAATATAAAAAGCTTATGGGTTTTATATAATTACCGAACATAATACCGTCCTGCTCCAGTGAAACCATGATATATTTGTGAAGAAATATACCTAAAACTAGTCCTATAGATGCTCCCATAAGAGACAGGATAATATTTTCTCTGTATACATAGGAAGAAACCTCTCGATTATAAAAACCCAGCACCTTTATGGTGGCTATCTCTCTTATGCGTTCTCCTATATTTATATTAGTAAGGTTATACAGCACCACAAAAGCCAGGAGACCGGCACAGAGTATTATTACATATACTATAGAATCAAGACTTTTGATCTGATCCTTAAAATCTGAAGCTACACTGCTGTAGAAGGTTACTGAAGCCACCCCAGGATTCTTTATTAGCTTTCGACCTATTTCATTTTCTATTTCTGGTGAGGTTTCTGAAAGCTTTACTAACAGGCTGTTATTTTCCTTAGGGAGCCTAAAAATTTCCTTGTAGGCTTCCTTGGACATATATGCATAATGATATACATAGTTTTCAGTGATTGCCGATACTTCTACCTTCTTCTTAAAACCATCTTTATTATCCAGTTCTATAGAATCTCCTACATTAACCTTAAGCTCCTTTGAGAGCTTTTCTGATATTATTATTCCTTTATCCTTAAGGGGAAGAGAATCGCCACTGCTTCTATCTCTTAAAATAATATAGTCATTAAAGTTATCCTTGCTATCAGGGATTATAAGAGTTACAGCGATATCCTTTTCTCCAGAATTCATGGAGGCATTTATTTGTGCACATTCTGAGTAGGATTTAAAGTAATTACTTTTTTCAAGAGAGGATAATGCCTCTGTTTTAGCTTCTTTAGAAGCATCGGCGGCATATCTTATATTCAGGTTATAATTGAATATTTCCTTATACTGCTTATTAACAATTTGCCCTATGGAGTTGCTTAAGCCAAAGCCTGAAAGGAGAAGAGCGGCACAGCCGGCTATTCCAGTAAGGGTCATATATAATCTCTTTTTATATCTAAAGAGATTTCTAGCGGTAACTTTTTGGGAGAAGGTTAAATGCTTCCACAGGAGGTCTATTTTTTCTAAAAGTATTTTCTTACCTGCCTTTGGAGATTTTGGTCTTAGAAGCATTGCAGGCAGTTCCATGAGCTCCTTATAGCATGCACCAAAGGAAGCTAGGGTAGTTACCAGTATTCCCATTAATAAGCTTATGGCCATGAGTATAGGCTGACTTACATGATCAAGGCTTGGAAGGGTATACATCATAGAATAGGCGTTGAAGATAACATCTGGAAAGATGCGCCTTCCTACGATTATTCCAAGAGTACCTCCTAGAGAGCTTGCCAGGGCGGCATACATGATATACTTTAAAGCTATAGATGAATTGCTGTAACCTATGGCCTTATAGGTGCCTATATTAATCCTCTGCTCATCGATCATTCGAGTCATGGTAGTAAGGCATACAAGAGCGGCTACCAGGAAGAAGAATATGGGAAAAACATTAGCAATTCCATCTATTCTTTCAGCAGTTAGCTTAAAGTCCATATATCCATAGTTTGAGGTTCTATCTAAGACGTACCACTGAGGCTTAGATATCCTTTCTAACTCATTTTCTCCACGGATTATTGCTTCATTTCCTTCGCTTAGCTTTTGTGCGCCCTCAAGCTTCTTTTCTTCAAAGAGCTTTTTGGCTGCATCATATTCCTTCCAGCCATTTTCTAAGTCTTTTTCTGCCTTGGCAAATTTTGAATTTGCTTCACTTTTACTTGAAGCTAGATCCTTTTTTGCCTTTGATAATTCTGCCTTGCCTTCATCCAGGGTTCTTCTGGCCTGATCCAGTTCCTTCTTTG
>JAEXSY010000470.1 GCA_023440105.1 Bacillota bacterium | reverse complement strand
GCTGTGTAGCCATTAGCTTCAATAGTATCACAGAAGGTTGATACTACCTCCGTAGCTTCCTCCCTTGTGAGCTTTGCCTCATAAAGTCTTCCTATATTCCCATTTTTGTCAGAAGCATATTCAAAGTCCATAACTAAAGGAAGCTCAAATTCATATCCTTCCACAAGGCTTAAAAGATATTTAGATTCCTCTACTGCTTCTTCCTTGCTTATTGCCTGAGAAAAAAAGTAGGCTCCTACATCTATTCCCCTATCTCGAGCTGCCTTTATATTTTCCTCAAATTTTGTATCCTTGTTATAGCTTCCACTGCCTCCATAGCCTCTATAGCCTGCTCTTAAAATAACAAAGTCAATACCTGATTCCTTTACTGCATCCCAATCTATGGTGTCCTGATGCGAAGATACATCAATTCCATGTAAAAGCTCAGCATTATCAAAGCGGCTGTTATGGGTATACTCCTTACCTGTAAGGCTGCCACCAGCTATAGAATAGACGTCAGACTGATTAGCTTGTCCATTCTCCTTAATCAGATCAGATTCATCATAAAAGCCCGTTGAGGGATATCCAGAAGCTCGTCCATTTTGAGGATCATCATTCTCCCCTGATAATTCCAAGGCCTCCTCTTCTACTAATTCACCGTCATTTGCTGCATCAGACTCAGGAACTTCCTGTTCGTTAAGCTCTGGGCCATTGTTTTCTTCTATTTGTATGCTGTTTTCTTCCTTTGCCTGAACATTCACAGCTCCTATAGAAAAGATAAAAATCCCTGCAGCTATAGATGCAGTAATTCTAAATCTTTTTATAGCAAATCCCTCCTTTTTCATTAATAATCACCAATAACTTTCATAAATAACAAACCCTTTATTAACATTATATTTAAAAATTATTCAATTAAAAACATATTTATATAAAATATAATTTATTTTGTAGTATTGTGTATGTTTATTAATTGTTATAGCAATTATGTTTTCACAACTATTTTTCATATTAACAAAATATTTATCGAAAAGAATATTCCATTATAATATAATGATAGTTATTGCAGCTGTTAATAAGAGCTATAGAAAAAGCTTATGAAAGCTAATTATCAACAAGGAGAGGATTAACATGGATTACACCCTAGAAAATCAAAAGCTTGTTCTTACCTTCCGTTCACAAGGTGGAGAGCTTACTTCAATTAAAAGTAAGAAGGACGACCTAGAATATTTATGGAAGGGAGACCCAGAATATTGGAGCTATCATTCCCCAGTGCTTTTCCCTACCATAGGCAAGGTTATTAACAACGAATATCGCCATGAAGGAAAAACCTACCCCTTAAAGCAACACGGCTTTGCAAGGCTTCAGGAATTCGAGGCTGAAAAGTCCGACTCCTCCATAGCCTTTACCTTAAGATATAGCGAAGAAACCTTAAAGATTTATCCTTTTAAGTTTGCTCTTACCTTAACCTATACTTTAAAAGGGAATGAAATAAGGGTGGATTACAAGATAGAAAACCTGGACGATGGGACAATTCACTTCTCTATAGGTGGACATCCTGCCTTTATGTGTCCTCTCTTCCCTGAAGAGTCTCTAGAGGATTACAGCATAGTTTTCAATAAATCAGAAGACATAGATCTGATGCTAATTACCCCTGAAGGCTATTTCAAAAGAGAAAAGCAGAACTTTGGCAAGGATATGGATTACATCCCTTTAAGATTAGAGCTTTTTCAGGAGGACGCTCTAGTATTTTCAGAGATGAAATCCTCTACCATAGCTATTAAAAGCTGGGATCACGACAGAGGAGTAACCATGGACTTTTCAGAATTCCCATACTTAGGAGTCTGGACAAAAAAAGAAGGGGCTCCCTTTATATGCTTAGAGCCCTGGCAGGGTCACGCCGACTATGCGGACTTCACAGGAGAGCTGAAGGACAAGGAAGGAAGCATCTCCTTAGAAAAAGGTAAAACCTTCACTATTGGCTATACTCTAACGATAGATTAGTGCACAGGAGAGCTCTATCTCTATTAGCTCTTCCATCAATTAAAACTCAAGTTGCTTATAAAGAGCAATGTAAGTAAAATTTTTGAACCTCTCGTGATTTTCCGTCACGAGAGGTTCAAAAAGCTTATATTTCTAATATGCAGTCTCATGTCTCTATAAAAACCACTACTTTAAACTACCTTTACCGCTATTCCTTCATCTTCAAATCTTTTTATCTCTTCTTTGGATATTCTGCTATCGGTTATGATGGTGTTAATATCATGGATATCTGCAAAGGTAACAAAGGCAAGCTTGTTGAACTTTGTGTAATCCACTAAAGCTATAACCTCCTTAGCAGACTTAATCATTGCTTTTTTCACCTCTGCTTCCTCTGAGGCAAAGGTCATAAGCCCCTGTTCAAAGTTTATAGAGCTGGTACCTAAAAATAACTTGTTTGCATTATAATAACGGAGCATCCTTTCTGTATCTGGACCTATGAAGGAGTAATTACTGTCTCTTTTTAGCCTTCCGCCAGTAACATAAAGGGTTATATTTTCGCAAAACAAGAGCTCATTAGCAATTAAAGCATCGTTAGTTATCACTATAATTCTCTTCTTCTTAATAAGCTTAGCAAGCTCCAAGGTGGTGGTTCCATTATCTAAAATAATTATATCTCCATCCTGAATACACTCCTCCGCAGCTTTTGCTATTAGCTCCTTTTCCACCGTATGCATTTTTCTTCTGTCCTTTACAGGAAATATACTGTTATTATCAACCTTTAAAACAGCACCTCCGTGGACTCTTTCTAATAAGCCCATCTTCTCCATTTTTATAAGGTCCTGTCTTATGGTTTTTTCCGTTACCTTTAATTCCTTACTGAGAGTTTTTACATCTACATTTCCCTGTGCTTCTAATTTATCAGAGATAATCTGCATTCTTTTAACTAACATAATAAACACCTTCTAATTTATTTCAATATTAAGCCCATATCTTCCATTCTAGACTAAAGCTTACTATTTTATTATACTAATAACTTAAAGTGCTTTTAAAGAATATTTAAGTATATTAATAGAATAATTGAAGACTTTTTAAACTTTTTTATGATTCTTTTTCAGGATTCCTCCTTTAAGCTCTATACATAAATTTATTCTAACAGAGAAGAAGCTTTCGATGGAGGTTAAAAACCTTATAAATCAAGGTAATATAATACTTATATTATAACAAGAAATATTAAGGGCTCCTACAGAACTGTTTACTTATAAAGTCTGTAGGAGCTCTATATAATCTTTCAATTAAATAAATTGGCAGTGAAATCTTTCCTCATAGGTTTTAATTAATTCTTCTCTAAAGTGTGGATGGGCAATATTAATTAGAGCTTTTGCTCTTTCTTTTAATGTCTTTCCCTTTAGCTTAGCAATACCGTATTCCGTTATTATATAGTCCACGTCATTTCTACAGGTGGTAACAGCTGCACCTTCATCTAGAAGTGAAACTATTTTTGAAACTTTCCCCTTTGAAGTAGTAGAAGGCATCGCTATAATTGATCTTCCTTCCTTAGCCATGGTAGCACCCCTTACAAAGTCAACCTGTCCACCGGTTCCGCTGATTTGCTTCAGTCCAACACTCTCTGAGGCAACCTGACCCATAAGGTCAACCTGTACACAGGAATTAATAGACACAATATTATCATTCTCCATTACAACTACGGGATTATTAACGTAATCTACAGGATATAGTTCTACATTAGGATTATTATCTACAAAATCATAGAGCTTTTTAGTTCCCATTAAAAAGGTTGCTACAAACTTCCCAGGTTTTAAGGACTTTTTACAATTGGTAATAACCCCAGCGTTAACCAATTCTACTACCCCGTCGGAGAACATCTCTGAATGAATCCCCAGGTCCTTTTTATCCTTTAAGAATAATAATACAGCATCAGGAATGGCTCCAATTCCTAATTGCAGGGTATCTCCATCTTTGATTAACTTAGCACAGTTTTCTCCTATAGCTTTTTCTACATCTCCTATTTTGGGAGGCTGCAGTTCAATAATTGGTGAATTATGCTCTACAAAAGCTGTTACCTCTGATACATGAAGTTTACAATCTCCAGAAACCCTTGGCATCTGATTGTTTACTTGGGCTATTACTTTCTTTGCAGCCCTAGCTGCAGGAAGAGTATAGTCTACGGAGACCCCTAGGTTTACGTAACCTTCTTCATCGGGAGGTGCCACCTGAATTAAAGCTACGTCTACTGGTAGTGTGCCATTAGTAAATAATGACGGCACTTCGTAAAAGAAGCATGGTGTAAAATCTCCTCTTCCAACCTCTATGACCTTTCTACTTCCTCCACCTACGAAAAGGGCATTGTGACGAAAATGCTTTTCCATTCCTTCAGCACAATATTCGCACTTACCCATGGCAACCATATGAACTATTTCAACATTGTTATACTGTTCTCTTTTCGATACCATTACATCAATGAGATAAGAAGGCTCTCCTACTGCATGGCCTATTACAACCCTGTCATTGGATTTTATTAAATCAAGAGCCTTATCAGCGTTGGTTAATTTATTCTTATATTCTTCTTTCCAGCTCACTTTATTCCTCCATTTGATAGAAAGCTATAGTAAAGAAAGTTAGATGAGTCTCTTTTACTATAGCTTCCTATTGTAGTTTTATTTATTGATACAAGTCTATTCCTCGATCTTTGCTATTGATTTTGCCAGTTCTTTCTTCATAGCAAGGTTTCCTTGACGGGAAATCATTATTCTCTGAGCCTGAGGTGAACCAGCACCATGCATTGATTCTGTTCTATAACCAACGGCTGCTGTTCCTAAGGATAGATTTTCTATTAATCTCAAGATTCTTAACCTGTTTTCAGTAGAAACAGTATCGACACCCTTGAGGTATTTCTGAACATATGGGCCTACCTTAGAGTCCTTAAGGTCTGCCTCTGATGGTGCTGTAACCATAAGGCCTCCAGCTATATCTTCTGCAAGTCTTACTATTTCATAAGGAAAACGAGTAACATTTTGCTTACATACATTAGCAAGAAGAAGATCTACCATATAGTTCCCTGAAGCAGTAGCACTACCCTGAGCAGAGCATGCTATTCCACAGGCAAAAAGGGTTTCATTTAAATGAGTCATTTCAATAAGCTTATCCTTAATGTGAGAAGCCTTAGCACAGCCATTATAATCTGCAGCAACCGCTGCAGCACCTATTAATACATCTCCAACACCAACCTTGCAGCCACCATAGCTCTGTCTGTGGTATCCGGCAAATCTTTCTACCAGCATTCCAGCAAATTCTATTTCTCCATTTAAGAATATTCTATCGTTAGGAATAAATACGTTATCAAATACTGTAAGAGCTTCTACTCCTCCAAATTCACTATTTCCTACATCAAGTTTCGATCCCTCAAGCTTACGAGTATCACAGGACTGACGACCTATTATCATAAATATTCCTTCTGCATCAGTAGGAATTGAGAAAGCCACAGCGTAATCTTTATCATCGGGACCCATAGCTATAGTAGGCATAACAAGCACTTCATGAGAGTTACAGATACCAGTCTGATGAGCTTTTGCACCTCTTACTACTATACCGTCTTCTCTTCTTTCTACAACATGAAGATAAAGGTCAGGATCTGCCTGCTTGCTTGGGGATAAAGATCTATCACCCTTAGGGTCAGTCATAGCACCATCAACAGTTAAATCATTTTCCTGATAGTATTTTAAAAGTCTTGTAAAGTTATCATGATAGCTTGTTCCATACTTTTTATCAATCTCATAAGTTGTGCTAAAAACTGCATTAAAGGCATCCATTCCGACACAGCGTTGGAAGCATGCTGCAGTTTTCTGTCCGCAGAGTCTCTGCATTTTAACTTTATTCATAAGATCTGTGGTGTTTTGATGAATATGAGCAAAACGATTAATCTTCTCCCCAATAAATGGTGATGTAGTAGTCATAAGGTCCTCATATTCAGGCATTTGAGCTAGGTCATAGGTTGCCTTAACAGAATTAAGGGAGGGTCTTAAAATAGGATTGTCTACTGGGCTGTCAATTTTCTTGCCAAACATATAAATTTGTAGATTTAATTTTTTTATACTTTCTACATACTGTTCTCCGGTCATTAAAGCCATATTGATTTCATCCTTTCTTTTCTATAACATTGTTGATATTAAAAGTACTTTTCTCTATTACTTTTAAAAGCAATTTTTATGCCAATAAAATTGGTAAATAACTTTGTTTTTTAAGATTGCTTAACAGCTTTTGTTGCAAAAATAAAACATAGTCAGTGATTTATATACTAAAAAACAAGCATTTAACCACAGACTATGTACTTATTGCAAAAATGAATCATCGTTTCACAAATGAAACAGATTCCTAATATTATTTTTTTGAATATTGCTGTCTTTTTCTTACAAAGGTAGCTGGAGATAATCCTAAACTAGCTGCAGCATCCCTGACATTATTATACTTGTGATAGGCACGATTAATATAATCCAGTTCTATTTTTTCAATAATATCCTTTAAATTTATTGTGCTACCGCTATCCAGTCCTTCATGGATATCATTACTATTATTGATAGCCAAAAGATTAGAACCTATAATATCTTCATTGCTTATGATAATAGCCCTTTCTACAATATTCTTAAGCTCACGTATGTTTCCAGGCCAGGAATAGCTCTCTAAAAGCTCTAAAGCTTCATGGGAAAAGCTTTTATTAAGCCTATATTTTTTATTTGCATTATCTAAAAAAAGCTCAGCTAGAGGAAGTATATCCAGAGGGCGTTCTCTTAAAGGAGGTATGGTAATAGGAAATATCATCAAACGATAATAAAGATCCAGTCTAAAGGCTCTTTTCTCAATCATTTCAAATAGATTACGATTTGTGGCCGCAATTATTCTTACATCTATCTTTATAGGTCTTGTACTTCCTATTCTCTCTATTTCCTGCTCCTGGAGAACTCTAAGAAGCTTTACCTGCATATTAAGTGGAAGCTCTCCAATTTCATCTAAGAATATTGTACCCTTATCTGCTGCCTCAAAAAATCCTATCTTTCCTTCCTTTTTTGCTCCAGAAAAGGCTCCCTTCTCATAACCGAAAAGTTCACTTTCTATTAAGTTTTCTGGAATTGCACCGCAATTAATTTTAATAAAGGGTGCATTTTTTCGTAAGCTGTTTTTATATATGTACTCTGCAAAAACTTCTTTACCTACACCAGTTTCCCCAAGAAGAATTACAGTAGTATCTAGCTTGGAAACTTTTAATGATAAGTCTATTACCCTTAAAGTATTATCATCTACAGCAATAATATTACTATATATTTGATTATTACTTCCTATAAGTCTTAAGGTAGCATTTAATTTTTTTGTCTCTGCTTCCTTACGCTGTATTTCTTCTTTTAGCTTATAGATTTCTGTTATATCTCGGACATTGGTTACTACCATAATAATTTCTTTATTATCGTTGAAAACCGGGGAGCTTGTGATTAAGGCCTTTTTACCAGTTTTAAACTCCTGAAATAGTGTCACAGACTTTTTTTCATTTAATACTCTCAAGGATCCTGATTCCGATATAATTTTTGTAGCTACCATATCCTTCATATTACGATTTAATACTTCCTCCTTCTTTAATCCCGTAATAGTCTCATAGGCCTTATTAACCATTATGGTATTTGCATCACCATCTGTTATGTATATCCCATCAAATGAACTTTCTATAATAACATCAAGCCTAGCATTTGCCTCTTGAAGATTTTTAAACATATTTAAATCTGTACTTTCCTTCATGTACACCACCACCAAAAGCAATAATATTATTCTTAAGTAAATACTATCATTATTTTTTCCCTCAAACAATAATACTAAAATCCACTTACAGACTGTTTTAAGAATACATTTGGCATAAATTTTGCTTTTATCATTTTGTAGCTATATTAGGAGGGATTAAAAATGAGCGATATAGAAAGAATTTTTGATAAAGAAATACGACCTGTATTTAAAACACATGGTGGAGATATACATATTATCGACATAAAGGAAGGAGTTTTAAGAATTAAAATGACCGGCCAATGCTGTGGTTGTCCTTCAGCAGCTCTGGAAACGGAGGAAATAGTGAAAAAGCAACTTATAGGAAGGATTCCAGGAATCAGTGACGTAATTCTTGTTCATGAGGTTAATGAAGAGCTTATAGAATTTGCTTACAATATTTTAAATAAGGATTATAAAAATGCACATAGGAGTTAAGTTCTGTGGAGGTTGTAATGAAACCTACAATAGAATAGAGGCGCTAAAAAAAATAAAAACAAATCTTCCACAGCATAGTTTTGAGCCTATAAGATACAAGAAAAAATATGATTTGGTACTGATAATATGTGGTTGCTTGTCAGCTTGTGCAGAACAGAGTTCTATAAGATTAGATACAAAAAGATATTTGATTTCTCAGGTGAAAAATGTTGATGAATTTATAATTCTTTTACAAAAATAGCTATATCATTTTGCTTATATGAGTAGAAATTAAAAATATAACGAAGGAAGGGAAAAAATGAACATAACAATACTATTATCTGGCACAGGAATAATTATAGCATTATTCGGTATGTCAATATTAATATTCAAAAAAATCTCTCCAGTCATTGCTGGGCCATTAGCAGCAATTATTGTCTGCATAACCAGTAAACTGCCATTAGTTGATACAGTTATTAATACCTATGCCGCTGGAGTTGGTAATTTCTTCATATCCTACTTCTTCATTTTTCTCTTAGGAAATATTTTTGGAAACATATATGAGATTACTGGTGCATCAACAAAGATAGGTGAGATAGTCTCAAAATACCTTGGGCCAAAGAACTGTATGCTTGCTTGCATGCTGACATCAGCAATACTAAGCTATGGGGGAATTAATAGCTTTGTGATAATTTTCGCCGTATATCCTATTG
>JAEXSY010000428.1 GCA_023440105.1 Bacillota bacterium | reverse complement strand
GGTAAGTCCTAAAACCTTAATAACATTTGTGTTTATTCCTTGAGCTCTGGACATATTAGGATTGTTTCCTGTAGCTCTTAAGGCACAGCCTATCTCTGTACCAAAGAACCAGTACATTAAAGCTACTAGAGCAGCTACAAAAATAAGCCCTATGATTATAGATTTGTTAATATATCTAAGACTTACCAGAAGATCATGTTCTGTTACGCTGACAGTTATATTTGCCTTTCCCATTATTCTCATGTTAATGGAGTATAAGGCAAGCTGTGTTAATATCCCTGACAAAATAGCTGGTATACCGAGAGCTGTATGAAGAATTCCCGTTACAGCTCCTGCTGCCATTCCAGCTAAGGTTGCAAAAATCAAAGATATCCATGGATTAACTCCATTTATTATACATATTGCCGCTACTGCACCTCCGGTACATAGACTCCCATCCACCGTAAGGTCTGCATAGTCTAGCAGCTTGTAGCTAATATATAATCCTAATGCCATGATTCCCCAGATAAGACCCTGAGCTATGGAACCGGGTAAAGAATTTAATAGTGCAGTTACGTTCATAGTTTTTCCTCCAAATTATTCGTTTATTTTAGAGAATCAGGAACAGTAATTCCCAGCTCTCCTGCAATTTTTTCGTTTATATAAAGATTAAGATTGCTTGTATCAAAATGGAAGATAGGCATCTCACCAGGATTTTTACCATTAACTAAGATATCATAAGCCATAAGCCCTGCTTCATAGCCTAAGTCATAGTAATTTATAGAATAGGTTGCAAGTCCGCCAACCTCACACATGCTCTGCTCTCCACAGATAACAGGCTTTCCAGCAGGTACTGTAACATTCTTTATTATTTCCATATTAGCTGCTACTAAATTATCTGTTGGTTCATAAAAGGCATCCACCTCGTTAGTAGCTGCAGTTACAACGGATTGAAGCTCATTAGAATCAGCAGCAGTATACTGCTTCACAGTATAGCCCTTAGCTTCAAAGGCAGCCTGGGCCTCATCAGCTTGAATCTTTGAGTTTTCCTCAGAGGAGCTATAAACTATACCTACAGTCTTAACATCGGGACAAAGATCTTTCATAAGCTCTACCTGAACATCCACAGGATTATTATCAGAAGCTCCTGTTAGGTTTTCACCAGGTGCTTCATCGGATTTTACGAGACCTGATTCAACATAGTCTGTAACGGAGGTACCTACTATTGGAATTTCAGAGGTTGCTTCACGAGCTGCCTTAACAGCATTTGTAGCATTTGCCATGATTAAGTCAACACCATCATTAACAAATTTAGTAACTATGGTAGCAGCGTTTGTCTGCTCTCCCTGAGCATTCTGAAAATCAAATTTTACCTTATCCCCAAGCTTTTCTGTAAGAGCAGCTTTAAAGCCTTCTGTAGCAGAGTCTAAAGCATTGTGCTCTACCAGCTGAACAATTCCTACTGTATAATTGCCATCTTCCTTTTCACTACTCTTTGAACAACCAGCTAAAGATACTGGTACCATTAAAGAAAGTGCAAGTGCAGTTATTTTTTTTAATCCTTTCATTTTTATCACTCCTTCTATAAATATTAGTGCAATAATATTTATTTTGTTATAAAAAAGCCGTCCCTGTATAATTACAGGGACGGCTGAATAACCGTGTTACCACCTTGCTTCATCTAAACCCTTACGGAAATAGACCTCAATAAACAACGAACATTGTCCTGCGATATAACGGTCGCTCCCGTCACAGCCTACAAATAAAAGTTCAGTGTGCAGCTACCGAAAAGAACTTCAGACAACTAATAACTGCTGCCTCTCACCAGCCGGCAGCTCTCTGAAAGCTTTCAAAGCCTTACTTTTTTTCGGTCATTGCTTTATTTATTGATTATTTTACTCCCCTCCATAAAATGTGTCAAGAATACTAAGAATATTTTAAAATTTTCAAAATAATCCACAGACAGATACGTTTACATTTTTCTATATTTCATATTAAATTTATCACTTTATCAATTAAAAGTGACCGTGTAAAAGAAATTCTTGTGAGTTAATAGTAATATCTCATTGATAAATTATACAAAGCTATATACTTAATTTCATTTATGCTATAATTTTTACAGGATTCTTCAAAACAAAGGAGAGGATTATATGTCCTGCAAATTTTATTTATACAGCGGAAAAGGAAAAAGTCTCAAGGAGGGCCATCCTTGGGTTTATACTGATGAAATAGATGGCTATGATGGAGAATATATAAACGGTGATATCGTTGAGGTATATAGTGCTAAGGGAGAATTTTTAGGTAAGGGCTACATCAATGATGCTTCAAAGATGACCATAAGAATAATGACAAGGGATATAAACGAGGAAATAAATATTGACTTCTTTAAGAAGCGCTTCAGGGAAGCCTGGAGCTACAGACAGGATGTTATCGATACCTCCAGCTGTCGCTTTATCTTTGGGGAAGCAGATTTTCTTCCTGGGCTCACCATAGATAAATATGAGGACTATTATGTGATTCAGATATCCACTCTAGGGATGGATAGGTATAGGGATTTAATTGTTAAGCTTCTTGTAGAGGAATACGGAGCAAAGGGAGTCTATGAAAGAAGCGATATAGGTACTCGTGAGCTGGAAGGCCTGGAGCAGAGAAAAGGCTTCCTCACAGAGCCCTTTGACACCAATGTGATCATCACAGAAAACGGGGTAAAGTATCTCGTGGATCTAGCAGAAGGCCAAAAGACCGGTTTCTTCCTGGATCAAAAGGAAAACAGAAGGGCTATACATAAGATCTGCACAGATAAAACCGTCCTGGACTGCTTCACCCACACCGGCTCCTTTGCCTTAAATGCTGGAATAGCTGGATCTAAATCAGTTTTAGGGGTAGATGTCTCCCAGCATGCTGTAGATTGGGCTACAAAAAATGCAGAGCTTAACAATCTTCAGGATAGGGTAAAATTTGAAAAGCACAATGCCTTCGACGTACTCCCAGAATGGGCCAGAGAAGGAAGGGAATTTGATGTGGTAATACTAGACCCACCAGCCTTCACTAAATCTCGCGACACCATAATGGGTGCAAAAAGAGGCTACAAAGAAATAAATCTCCGGGGAATAAAGATGGTGAAAAAAGGTGGCTACCTCATAACCTGCTCCTGCTCCCACTACATGAAAGAGGATTTGTTCCGCCAGACCATAGCCGCAGCAGCTAAGGATGCTAAAAGGCAGCTTAGGCAGGTGGAATTTAGAACTCAATCCTCAGACCACCCAATACTTTGGGGCTCTGATGAGTCTTACTATTTAAAGTTTTTTATTTTCCAGGTGATTTAAGATATACCTAGTAATATGTGTTTATTCAATATATTACTAGGTATCTTTTTGTGTAAAATTATAGTCATGATTAATAAAATTTCTTATAATAGTTATGCAAATAGACATAAATTAAATACAACAGGAGATTTGCTATGAAAACAAAACTTAAGAAATTTACCTTATTTATTGTTTGTACAATATTAATTATAAATATATCTATATTTAGGAATGCAATGGCGCAAGGTCTTCAGAATACTTCTTGGAGTAACACCTTCTTAGGATATGCTGAAGAAAATACCCTTTTTAATCTCTATATTCAGGAGGAGCAGGAGGATAAGGTTGTATATAGTTATAACCAAAGATTCAGCAATCCCACAAACTTACATCCTTCTTCCTATCCACAGGGGGTAACTCCTGAGGAGCATAATAATATCTTTCCTATATATACAAAGCATTCAAATTATGGAGGTCTAGGGGAGGATCTTTTATATAATGATAATGGTTATGGAGTTAAATTTGATACAAGCCTCATGGAGAGAGTGCTGTTGGCAGGCTATCCTCACGACTATTATGGACTAATAGACAAGTTTAATGTATCCCCAGAGGAAGCTAGAACCCTTACACAGATGGCTATATATGAGCTTCAATCATTTGGAAATTTTGACCACTATGCAGATGCTGAAGAGTCTTCTTATGTAATTGCTCTAATGCATGCAGCATCAAGACCTATTGAGCATACGGTGATACCAGATATAATTGGAGATTTTTCCTTCCAAAAGATAGAAGGAATATGGCAAACAGGAAGTATTGTTATTAGTAGTGATTATAATAAAGATACTATTAATTTAGAGCTCCCTGAAGGAGTTACCATCTGGACAGAGGACGGCACCTCTCAGCTTTCAGAGCCTTCTGTAAATGAGCCTTTTATCTTAAGAGCAGATAATGCCCCGGTAAATCTTACTTCCATACCAGTAGAATATAATCATCTAGTACCCAAGACCTACTTCTATCAGTGGATTAAGGGCACAGGAGTCCCAACCTTCGAGGATAGGCCTTACAGAAACCTAATAAGAACAGAGCTTATTCCTAACACCACAACTATATCTCTCCCCACAACTCTTGTCCCAGAGGACATAGTTGAGCCAGAGACTCCTGATATTCCAGAGGTCCCTGAATCACCAGACAACCCCGAGAATCCCGATTCTCCCACTGGTCCTGAAGCACCCGAGTCCCCTGAGCTTCCAGGCACTCCAGAGACACCGGGGTTACCAGAAGCTCCTGAAGCTCCGGAAATCCCACAAACACCAGAGTCTCCTGAGCCCCCAGAGAATAACGGCTCAGATTCACTGCCAGAAACAGAAAACAACCATACCTCCCCTTCTATTCCAGAGGACTCAACTAACAGAGATGAGAATTCCACTGTTGATATACCTAAGACTTATGATGGTTTTCCATTAGAAGGTCTGTTAATTTCTTTAGGATTTAGTATGTTAGGAATTACACTCTTATCTATTACAAGAAAGAAAAGCCTATAGCTTAATAAGCCCTCAGCCTTAATCAAAGCTGAGGGCCTTATTTATTAAGTATAATCTCATATTGAAGAATGTATCTTTTGCAAAAATAAAGAGCCGGAAATCATATCCCGACTCTTAATATTTTTATTATCTTAATAATTGAAGAACCTGCTGTGGCTGTTGGTTAGCTTGCGCAAGCATAGCCTGAGCAGCCTGGTTAAGGATACTGTTCTTTGAGAAGTTCATCATTTCCTTAGCCATATCAACATCTCTTATTCTTGATTCTGCTGCTGTTAAGTTTTCAGAAGCATTGTTTAAGTTAGCTATAGTATGCTCTAATCTGTTCTGATTTGCACCAAGCTTGGAACGAGCAGCTGAAGTGCTAGCAATTGCTGCATCAACTTTGCCTAAATTTGCATCATGTGAACCTGCTACAGTTACATCAACATCATTAACTTTTAAATGTGTTGAGCTAAAGCCTTCACCATCTGTTCCGGAATTAATTGTTAAATCAAGGGACTGAGCTTTATTTGCTCCAATTTGTATTTTAGCATCTGTATATGATCCATCTAAAAGCTTCTTACCATTAAAAGCAGTTCTATCTGCTATTCCATCTAACTCAGCATTTAGTTCAGTTATTTCATCCTGTATTGCTTGTAAGTCAGTTCCCTCTTGGGTCCCTTCATTACCGGATTGAACAACTAATTCTCTCATTCTCTGAAGAATAGAGTGAGTTTCATTTAAAGCGCCTTCAGCTGTCTGAATAAGTGAAATACCATCCTGAGAGTTTCTTGAAGCCTGATCAAGACCTCTTATCTGGCCTCTCATTTTTTCAGAGATAGCAAGACCTGCAGCGTCATCTCCAGCTCTGTTTATTCTAAGACCAGAAGAAAGCTTTTCCATAGCCTTTCCAGAAGCAGTGTTGTTAATACCCATATTTCTATGAGCATTCAAAGCATTAAGATTGTGATTAATAATCATTATAAAATTCCTCCTTGAATTTAAATTCGGACTTCCTTGTCCTTTTTGTTACAAAGACTTATATAAGTTTTCCTTTGTAATAAATATTTCGGAGGAAATTTTATAAGCTTAATAGCTATTTTCATTTTTTTATAATATTTTTTATTATAACTAGACAGTCAAAAATTCTTGCAAATAGATAATGACGATATTGAGAAAAGTAGAAAAATAAAGTATGCTAGGAATAGATTCCTATATTGTTCTAATTACATCACA
>JAEXSY010000423.1 GCA_023440105.1 Bacillota bacterium | reverse complement strand
GACTTACAATTAGAGCTTATATTAGCTAACTTTTGACTTAAATATATCTGTTTATTATATACCGCTACCTATTTAAAGGCAGCGGTTTTTATATTTTCATTAAATTATATTACTCTGTATTATAAGTTGTACTCCTCTAACATAAATATTAATAATATACAACAATCCTTAGGAGGAGCTAATGAAATATAAAATTGAAGGTACACCTCTACCTGTGGTAATATGTACCCTCTCCCCTGGTGAAGGCATGATAACAGAAAGAGGCTCTATGAGCTGGATGACACCCAATATGAAAATGGAGACTACCAGCAACGGTGGTGTAGGAAAAGCTATAGGAAGAATCTTTTCTGGAGAAGGATTATTCCAAAATAGGTATACCGCCGAGAGAACTGAGGGTACCATCGCCTTTGCTTCCAGCTTTCCAGGTTCTATAAGGGCTGTAGAAATATCCCCTGGAAATGGATTAATAGTTCAAAAATCTGGTTTTCTAGCTTCAGAGGCGGGAGTGCAGCTATCCGTATACTTTCAAAAAAAGCTTGGTGCTGGCTTTTTTGGAGGAGAAGGGTTTATAATGCAAAAGCTTTCAGGCACAGGTACAGCCTTTATAGAAATTGATGGTTATGCCATAGAATACGATCTAGCTCCAGGAGAGTCTATGATTGTAGACACCGGTTATCTTGCTGCTATGAGCGAATCCTGTACCATGGAAATTAAATCTGTACCAGGATTGAAAAATATGTTTTTCGGTGGCGAGGGTCTTTTCAATACTATTGTCAGAGGGCCTGGAAAAATAATACTTCAAACACTACCAATCAGTGCTGTGGCTAACTCCTTAAGATATTACCTTCCCAGTTCCTAATAAAATAAATGCACTATAATAACCCCCGTGCAAAAATTCACCATAAGCAAATTTTTACCGGGGGTTATTTTAATTATTTAGCTTACCACCTCAAGGAACACTTGATAGTCTTATATATCAATGCTAAAAAGGAAGTTCAAAGGGCTTGTATTGAACAGTTACCCATTTCTTTTCTGTAAACTCTTCTATGGAATATTGTCCACCTTCTCTACCTACACCACTTTCCTTTACTCCACCAAAGGCCACGGTAGAATTGTCATTAACAGTGGCTCCATTTATATGAACCATACCTGCTTCCATCTTTAAGGAAAGCTCCATAGCTTTGCTGATATCGTTGGTTAACAGTGCAGAGGACAATCCATATTTATTATCATTACATATCTTCAACGCCTCTTCTGGATCCTTAGCTTTGATAACAGAAGTCACTGGTCCAAAGCTTTCATCAAAGAATATATCCATATCATTAGTAACATCAGCGAGCACTGTAGGCTCATAATAATTGCCCTCATGCTTTCCGCCAGTCATAAGTCTTGCACCCTTATCCAGGGCATTCTGTATTTGTTTATCTATGAAGTCGCACTGCTTAACGTCGATTAAAGGACCTATATCAGTTTCCTCCTCATAGGCATTACCTATTTTAAGCTTCTTAGCATAGTCTGTTAGCTTGTCACAGAACTCATCGTAAATCGCTTCTTCAACAATTATTCTAGAATTACACATACATATCTGCCCTTGATGGAAGAATGCTCCAAATCCAGCTATCTTGACAGCTTGATCCACATCAAAATCCTTCAATAGAATCATAGGGCTCTTTCCACCCAGCTCTAAGGTGTATTTTTTAAATAAGGGAGCAGCTTTCTTTGCTATATCCCTTCCTACTCCAGTAGAGCCAGTAAATGCAACCATAGCAGTCCTCTTGTCTTCAATCAATTTATTACCAACAGTAGAACCAGATCCAGGAACCAGATTAAATACTCCTGCAGGCAGTCCACCAGCTTCTAAGGCTTTAGCTATTATGGCTCCTGATACAGGTGTTGCACTAGCAGGCTTAAGGATAAAGGTATTTCCTGCTGCAATGGCAAAGGCAACCTTCTTAAGGGCAAGAACTATAGGAAAATTAAATGGAGCAATCCCTGCAACCACACCTAAAGGCTGATGATGTATCATTGACATTTCTCCAGGATTTTGATGCTGCACCTCTCCAAATACCCTCCTGCATTCTCCCGCTGCAGCTCTAAATATGTCTATGGCAAAGCCAGCTTCAAAGAAAGCCTTCTTCCTAGCAGAACCACTTTCTCCCATTAAAACATCAGCCACCTCTTGAATATTGTCCTCCATCCAATCAGCAGCCTTCAGTAATATCTTCTCTCTAGCAGTAGCAGGGGTGCTTTTCCACATCTCCCTAGCATCATAAGCAGCCTGCAGTGCTTCCTCTACCTCCTGCTCACCAGCCACATGTACCTTAGCATATACAGAATTGTCACTAGGGTTATAGTCCTCTTTAATTTCTCCAGATTTTGTCTCTTTCCATTGTCCATTGATATACAGCTTAACTTCCTTCATGTTTTCCCCTCCTTTTTGCTTGTATTATAGCACTTACCTATGGGTGAGACAACCAAAGGAGTTATATGTTAAAATAATTGTAAAAAACAGCCTGTTAACAGACTGTTTTTTACATATTATATCTGGCAAACCTTGCGAGGATTTAATATATTCTTAGGATCAAAGGATTTCTTTATTCCCTGCATTATGGAAATCACCATAGGATCTAGAGACTCTTTTAAGTAAGGCTTTTTGGCGTAGCCTATACCGTGCTCGCCGGATACCTGGCCGTTTAACTCTTGAGCCTTGCGATAGATTTTTTCCATAGCTAGGGACATTCTATCCTCCCATACCTCATCGGAAAGATCATCCTTTAAAATGTATGCATGAAGATTTCCATCACCAGCATGGCCGAAGCTCTTTATTCTTATGTCAACCTCTTTATGAAGGCTGTGCATGTATTCCACCATGGTGTTTACACAGTTTCTAGGAACTACTACGTCTACCTCATCCATATATGTGGTAGATCCCTTTATAGCCTCCAAGAAAGCTCCCCTTGCCTTCCATATAGATTCATCTCTTTCCTCTGTGTCAGAGATCAATATATCTAATGCCCCCTGCTCCATGCAGAGGTTAGCAACCTTAGCATAGTCCCTTTCAATCTCCTCTGTAGAGTTTCCATCAAACTTCAGGAGCAAATAAGCATCGGAAGTATTGTCTGGGAACTTCTTACCTAGATACTCCTCGGCATCCATGATAACTTCTCTCTGCATAAACTCAATTGCTGTTGGTATGGCCTTTGAGCGGATGATTACAGGAACTGTTCTAATAGCAGCCTCTAAGCTAGGGAATGGTACCAAAAGGCTTATAGCTTTTTTAGGAAGAGGTAATAG
>JAEXSY010000126.1 GCA_023440105.1 Bacillota bacterium | reverse complement strand
TTTCCATTGCATCTAAAAGGTCCATTTATTAATCCTCCCACTTAATCTATATTGTCAATCTGCCAATCTATAGGAGTGCTTCCTATAGATTTTAAAAAGCTGTTAGTCTTAGAGAAAGGTTTACTTCCAAAGAAACCGTAGTGAGCTGAAAGTGGACTCGGATGAGGTCCTTTTATTATATAATGCTGTGGGTTATTAATAAGATTCAGCTTATTTTGTGCATTTCTCCCCCAAAGGATAAATACAATAGGCTCTTTTCTATCATTTAAAAGGCTTATAACCTTATCGGTGAAGTGCTCCCAGCCCATACCTTTATGGGAATTAGCATCTCCTGCTCTTACGGTTAATACTGTGTTTAACAATAGTACACCCTGATCCGCCCATTTTTTCAAATAACCATTGTTAGGTATATAGCAGCCCATATCACTTTGAAGCTCTTTATATATGTTCATGAGAGAAGGAGGTGCTGCTATCCCTGGCTTCACAGAAAAGCTCAAGCCGTGAGCCTGATTAGGACCATGATAAGGATCCTGCCCTAAGATTACTACCTTTACCTCACTGTAAGAAGTAAAATGAAGGGCATTGAAGATATCATACATATTTGGATAAATCTTTTTAGTACGGTATTCCTCTATAAGAAATTTTCTCAGCTTTAAATAGTATTCCTTTTGAAATTCCTCTCTTAATAAATCGTTCCAATCATTTTTTAATATTTGCATATAATCACCACTTAAATTATAGCATAGAGGCTTAATTTATTATTCTTTTTTACATAAGATTTTCCATCAACTATTGAAATATTATTAGATAATTGTTTATACAATTGTCATAGACTCATACCCATGGTTATTGGTTAATTATGGAGCAAATGCTATAATTAATTATAGAGAATTTGGAGGATATATTATGATAGGACGGAGTATTGCACAGGCAGCAGGAGTTATCGGACTCTTAGCTCTAGTACCGTTATTTTATATACATTTTATCAGAAGAGGTGGGAGCATAGATGAAAATACAAAAGGATAATGCTGCCTGGAGTATAGTAGAGGGAGATATTATCACATCCTGGGGGAGAGAGGTTAACGTAGATAAGGTCCTGCCGGAATACCCTAGGCCACAAGGGGTTAGAAAGCAGTGGTTTAATTTAAATGGTTTATGGGAATATGCCGTTACCCCTAAGGGTAATGCTGAGCCTGATAAGTACCAGGGAGCTATACTGGTTCCCTTCCCCATTGAGTCTGCTCTTTCAGGGGTAAAGAGAGCCCTTCTTCCAGAGGAGAATCTTTGGTATAGAAGAGCCTTTACTATTCCTGAAAACTGGAAGGGTAAGAGGATTCTCCTGAACTTTGGAGCAGTAGATTGGAAGGCGGAGGTTTTCATTAATGACTCACCTGCAGGAAGCCATACAGGAGGCTACTATCCCTTTACCTTCGATATAACGGACTATCTTAAGGAGGGAGAAAATACCCTTGTGGTTAAGGTGTGGGACCCTACAGATGCTTATGGACAGGAGAGAGGCAAGCAAGTATTAAAGCCAAAGGGTATTTATTATACCCCTGTTTCAGGGATATGGCAGACCGTATGGCTGGAGCCTGTTGAAGAAGCTTATATAGAGAGGATAAAGCTAACGCCCTTTATTGATAAGGAGGTATTAGAGCTTGAAACCTTTATTAATTATGGTGGAAAAGAAAGGCTTAAGGATGATTCTTTGGGAGAAGCTGACTTTAGAATAAAGGTAGAAGTATTATCTCCAGAGTTATTTATAGATAAGGAAATAGCCTGGGAGGGAAGAAGACTTGGAGACTATGAAGGGGAGCTTAACAAAGCTTTTGAAATATCTATACCCAAGGCCATGCTCTGGACTCCTGATACTCCTTATCTATATCCAATAATCATAACCCTTTATAAGGGAGCTGAGCCCTTAGACCAATTAAAAAGCTACTTTGCCATGAGGAGCTTTGGAACCTCCAGGGATGAAAATAATATTTTGAGATTTACGTTAAATAACAAGCCAATATTTCACAATGGGGTCCTGGATCAGGGCTACTGGCCAGATGGGCTTTATACAGCTCCCTCGGATGAGGCACTATTATATGATATTAAGCTTACAAAGGAGCTGGGCTTTAATACCAGTAGAAAGCATATAAAGGTAGAGCCCTTAAGATGGTATTATCACTGTGATAGAATAGGGCTCATTGTGTGGCAGGATATGATTAACGGTGGCTGTTCTATGAAGCTCATAAAGCATGGAATTTTAACGAACTTCTTTGGGATGACCTCAAGATGTGATAATAACTATAAGGCAGCAGAACGAGACAGCAGGAAAAACAGAGAAAACTATAAAAAAGAGCTGAAGGAAATGATAGATGCTTTATATAATGTGCCTTCAATTGCTCTTTGGGTACCCTTCAATGAAGACTGGGGGCAATTTGATGCCAAAGAAACTGCCATATGGGTGAAGAATTATGACCCCACAAGAATTGTAGACCATGCCAGTGGCTGGATGGATCAGGGAGGGGGAGAGGTTAAGAGCCTTCATATTTATTTTAAAAAGCTATCCCTTCCTAAGAAGAAGGATAATAGAGTAATGGCCATAACAGAATATGGTGGCTACACCCTCTTTGAAGAAGGCCATGTATGGAGAAGGGATAAGGAATTTGGCTATAAGAGCTATAAATCTAGAGAAGCCCTTCAGGAGGCTTATATAAGCCTTATAGGAAAGCAGCTTAAGCCTTTAATTCCACAAGGCTTATCGGGAGCTATTTATACTCAATTAACCGATGTGGAAACTGAGATAAATGGCTTTGTCACATATGATAGAGAGGTCCTTAAGGTGAATAAGGATGAAGTGAAGAAAGTAAATGATATAAGAATACAAAGCTCCCATACTGTGATATGAAAGCAGCTTGATGAAATAATGAGGGAGAATAATATAAAAGGAGTCGATAAACTATATGGATAAAATAAAGCTTATAGCTGTAGACATGGATGGTACTTTTTTAAGAAGTGGCATGACTTATGATAGACAGAGGTTCAGAAGACTATATGAAAAGATGAAGGAAAGAAATATAAAATTTGTTGTTGCCAGCGGTAATCAGTATTATCAGCTGAAATCCTTCTTTGATGAATTTCAAGAGGAGCTCACCTATGTGGCAGAGAATGGAGCCTTTATAGTGGAAGAGGGGAAGGAGCTGTTTTCTACCAGCATTCCTAGGGAGCATGTCTTTAAAGTTGTAGAGACTCTAGAAGGTCATGAGAACGTAGATGTTGCAATCTGCGGGAAAAGCTCTGCCTATATTCTAGAGGGAGACGAGAAGTTTTATGAAATAGTAAAGCCGTATTATCACAGGCTCCAGGTGGTTAAGGATTTTAATGAGGTAGAGGACCAATTCCTTAAGCTAGCTACAGAAACCATACCGTCTGAAGCCCTAAGGATTGTAAAGGAGCTTAAAGAGGCAGTAGGTACATACCTTGAACCTGTCCATAGCGGCCACGGCTCCGTAGACCTCATTGTCCCTGGAGTAAATAAAGGAACGGGGATTAAGCTTCTTCAAGAAAGATGGGGGATTACATCTTCAGAAATCATGGCCTTTGGAGATAGTCCCAATGATATAGAAATGCTTAAAAGTGTAAAGTACAGCTATGCCATGGAAAATGCCAGTGATGCTGTTAAGGAGGTAGCCTCCTATAGGGCTATGTCCAATAATCACGATGGAGTTTTAGCTGTAATAGAGGAATATTTATATAATAATAAGCTGCCTTAAAGGAGAAAGCTTCAAAAAGTAATGAGGATAAAGATAAGGGGATACCTGCTCCGCTAGGAATGAGGTATCCTCCTTTTTATAGTTATATGTGTCTAAAGCTCTATTTCTAAAAGCTCTTTAATAGTGATTTCTTTATTGCTTATGCCTTTTTCTATGACCTTTTCCATATAGCTGTGAAGCTTTTGGATGGTTTCTCTTTTTATTTTTGCCACCTGATATTCATAATAGAATCTCAATGCTCCAGAACCATCATCATCCATGATAGTTATATAGAATACATTTGAGGAGGCTCCGTTGGGATACCATTTAGTATGAAGCTTAGTACCGTTGATTC
>JAEXSY010000262.1 GCA_023440105.1 Bacillota bacterium | reverse complement strand
ATCATATACAGCATTAATAAAAGCTTCTACATCCCTAATCTCTGAAAATTTACGTATCAAATTATATCCTCCAGTCGCTCCATGCTGTACTGATATAGAGAATATCATATTTCTGACAGCAAATGATTCCAATCTTGAGGAATAATCAACACCAGTAGCTTTTAGCTTAGCTACAGTAACATCATAATGACTAATCATAATATAGGCCTTCTGAAGTCTATAAAATTCATGATAATTATTAGCTGCTAGATTTTTCCAGGCGGTATTGAAATTTGTAGTTCCAGGGCTATAAACATAATTATCCTTTTCTAAGGCTGTATTGAGTATATTATAAAAGTCTACATTCTGCTTTTTTAGCCAGGTTATAAAACTATCTACACTACCCATAGCGGAAGCGAATTGAAATGCACCATAGGACACACCCCCTGCATCAATCCCATTGGATACAGCACCAGCATCTCCATTAGATTCATAAATACCACTGACATATCCTAAAGCTGCATTATCATTACTATCTGTAAATGGATCCACATACATAATTATTCCTTTACCGGTTACTGGGCCCTTTTTCTTCATGTAACCTATATGAGTGTTTCCACTTTCTTCATCTAAATAGGATACCTTATAAAAATCCTTTAAAATTTCTGTAACTTGTACCACATCACCATAAGAAACTCTATGAATAACTGAATATCCTGCATCACTAGGAATAGATCTTATCATCATACCAGTTGGATCTTCAATTCTACCTAATATAGCTCTATAGCCTTTAGCTTTATCAATTAAGACTTCTCCTTTTTTACTAAAAAGAATTCCTTGAGTTAGCTTATTTATCTGAGAAGCAGAAGAATAATATGTATCATTTCTATAGGTCTCCTTCTCGTTAACATACACCAAATACTTAGTTCCATCCCAAATTATATTACCATTCTCATCTAGAATGGTTCCTTTGGAGAGACTAGCCTTTTTAACTGCTTCTGTAATCTTATCTTTACTATAACGCCCTAAAAAACTACTCTCTTTAGATATTATATAATATCCATTAAGAGAAGAAGATGATGTTGCATCTGCATTGTATAAAGCAGCTAAGGTTTGTTGATTTCCAACACCTGTAGGTTTAAGACCAGACGCTATTTGAAAGAGCTTCAGAGCTCTCTCAGAGTAGTTTCCAAATATACCATCAACTTCTACATTCAAATATCCTAGATTTGCAAGATACCTCTGCATTACCATTACAGCATTCCCTTGAACATCTATCTTTAAGTCATTAAAACTAATTACTCCAGAAGAGCTTAGCTTGTCCCTTGTCCATTTATCAATTATAGTACCATTTGGTGTCTTTAAGCCGTTAGCTGCTTGAAACATAATTACCGCAGCTTCGGTTTTTCCCCCATAGATGCCATCCGGTGTAACCTTTAAATAGCCAAGGATCTTTAACTGTTCTTGAATTTTTTTTACTTCCTCACCTGATGAGCCTTTGGTCAAAGCTTTATTGGAAGACTCTTGCTTTTCAACAGCATCTTTATGATATAGCAAGGATAAGGTATCTATATCACCTTCACCTGTTATCTTTAGGCTGTTGTCTTTTTGAAAAGCTTCTATAGAACTCTTAGTTATATTCCCAAAAGAACCATCCTCTGAAGTATTAAAATATTTCAGTTCTTTTAGCCTTTTCTGCATTACCTTAACAGCATTCCCTAATTTTCCTGTTTTTAAAGTGCTAAATCTCTTAACTTGAGACGAATTAAGCTTTTCTGTGGTCCAGCTACCGACCATTCCATCTGGATTGCTTAATTCGTGAGCTGCTTGAAATATAATAACCGCCGCTTCGGTCTTCTTTCCATAAATTCCATCTGGTATAGCCTTTAAATACCCAAGGGTATATAACATCTGCTGAATATTTCTTACATCTTGACCAGTTAAGCCTACGGTTAAAAGTCTACTAAGAATCAATTTACCTTTAGCATCTCCACGAAATAGAGCAGTTAAGGTTTCTATATTCCCTTCTCCTTTTACTGGCAGATTATTAGCCTTTTGAAAGGCTTCTATGGAAGCTTTTGTTATGTTGCCAAAGCTCCCATCAACTGTGGCAGTAAAGTATCCTAGCTCTTTTAGTCTTTTCTGCACTATCTTCACAGCATTTCCTGTATCCCATAGCTTCAAGGCTTTAAAGGCTATTACCTTTGATGAATTAATCTTCTCAGTAGACCAGTTACCAAACGTACCATCTGGTTCTTCAAGACCATTGAAAGCTTGAAACATATTAACGGCAGATTCGGTGTTATTTCCATATATACCATCTGCTCTGTCAGATAAATATCCGAGGGTAATAAGCTTCTCCTGCAGAGCCCTAACATCTTCCCCCACAACACCATTTTTTAACAATCTAACCTGAGCTATAGCAGTATTTGTTTCTACTGCTCCCACTACGATATTACTTAATGGACTAATAAAAACAGCTGTTGCTATAAATACATGTATTAAAATCTTTAATTTTCTTTTTAACATATTCCCCCCACCAGTGTTTTATTTTTTATTATGCGACTTAATTGTATCATAAAAATCTCATAATTACTATAATATGTAAATAAAGTATATAATTTTCTATATTTATTAATATAAATATATCTTTACTGTCATATAAGTATAAATTTTTTAAAATATATGGTTTTAAATTAAACTTTTTATTAAAGTAAATATCGCAGATCACAATCGCTATAACCATACTTTAAATTTCTTTTAATAATTAATATTCAGTAAACATAAAACAAAAGCTTCAGCACCAAAGCGATGCAGAAGCTATAATTTTTTTATTATTATTCAAGAAATGCCTATATAATCATAAATCAATATACATCCATAATCCAATGTAATTATAAATTTTAAAACTAACTTCCCTACAAATATTTCATAATACCATGAACCATATAAGAGCTAAAATATTTCAGAGCTATTAAGGTACCATAACCCATATACCTGTATACCTTATAGGTCATTCTCGCAGACTTTAGCTTGTTACGAGATTTGCCTCCCTTGCTTAGTCTATATTTTAGGAGAGGCTTATTCACTGCTACTGCATTGCCGTACTCCTTTAAAAGCTTTAGCCAGAGAACGTAGTCCTCATGGATATGGTCGTTTCCCATAGGATAACTTTTAGCTATATCTGTCCTCAGAAGCACAGAAGAGCAATTTATAGAATTATGCTTTAAAAGTTCCTTGTAGCTTATCTCTTCCTTTACAGGTATAATCCTTCCGGTGCTGACTCCATCATGGCTCATCAGCTCTCTTCCTGTGGAGCATAGTATTGCGTTCTTATCTTCTATTAGCTCTAGCTGCAGGGAAAGCTTGTCTTCATCCCACCAGTCATCGGAATCCAGAAATGCAATGTACTTACC
>JAEXSY010000240.1 GCA_023440105.1 Bacillota bacterium | reverse complement strand
ATTTTTAACAACAAGGAGGTTACTTATGAAAGCTGTTATCAAAGTTAGAATGAGTCTCCATGATGCTCATTATGGAGGAAATTTAGTGGATGGTGCAAAAATGCTTCAGCTCTTCGGAGATGTAGCTACAGAGCTTCTTATAAGATCAGACGGTGATGAAGGTCATTTTAGAGCCTATGACAGCGTAGAATTTTTAAATCCTGTATATGCTGGAGATTTCATAGAGGCTACAGGAGAAATAGTTTCTGAGGGAAAGACCTCTAGAAAAATGATCTTTGAAGCAAAAAAAATAATAATACCAAGACCTGATTTAAATGATTCAGCAGCAGATGTACTAGAAGAGCCTATAGTGGTATGTAGAGCTAGTGGAACCTGTGTTGTTCCCCTAGATAAACAGAGAAGGAAGGAGGATTAATAAGTGGATAAGCTCATAATAACTGCTGCCATCTGTGGAGCAGAGGTAACTAAAGAACATAATCCAGCTGTGCCTTACACAGTAGAGGAAATTGCCAGAGAAGCTTACCTTTCCTATAAAGCTGGAGCAAGTATTATCCATCTTCATGTAAGAGAGGATGATGGTACTCCTACTCAAGATAAGGAAAGATTTAGAGCATGCATAGAGGCAATTAAGGAAAAATGTCCTGATGTAATTATTCAGCCCTCCACTGGTGGCGCTGTAGGAATGTCTAATGATGAGAGGCTTCAGCCTTTAGCCTTAAATCCTGAAATGGCTACCTTAGACTGTGGTACCTGCAACTTTGGTGGCGATGACATCTTTGTTAACACAGAAAACACCATCAAGTATTTCGGCGAAAAAATGATAGACAAAAATATTAAGCCTGAAATTGAGGTTTTTGATAAAGGCATGATAGATATGGCTTTAAGATTACAAAAGAAAGGTTACATAAAGCTACCAATGCATTTTAACTTTGTAATGGGAGTTAATGGTGGTATATCAGCTACTCCTCGTGACCTTGTGTTCATGGCAGAGAGCATACCACAGGGGTCAACCTTCACCGTTTCCGGTATAGGTAGAAGCCAGTTTAATATGGCTGCTATGGCTATCATTATGGGAGGCCATGTGAGAGTAGGCTTTGAGGACAATGTTTATATGAGTAAAGGGGTTCCAGCTACCTCTAATGGTGAGATGGTAGAAAAGGTTGTAAGACTTGCTAAGGAGCTAGGAAGAGAAATAGCTACTCCTGAAGAGGCAAGAGAAATACTGGGATTAAAATAAAAAAATTATAAATATTATGGGGGTAAAAATTATGAATAAAGGTTGTAAATATGGAACACATAGGGTTTTAGAGCCACAGGGAGTATTAACTCAGGCTGCTTATAAAATCGATAATGATATGAATATCTATTCCAATGAAATTCTTATTGATGTTCAATCCTTAAATATCGACTCAGCTAGCTTTACACAGATTAAGGGTGAAGCAGAAGGCAACATAGAAAAAATAAAAGAAAAGATTCTCTCAATCGTTAATGAAAGAGGTAAGATGCAGAATCCTGTTACTGGCTCCGGCGGTATGCTTATAGGAACTATTGCTGCCATCGGTGAAGACTTAAAGGATAGAGACTTAAAGGTTGGAGATAAGATTGCTTCCCTAGTTTCCTTAAGCTTAACTCCTCTTAAGATAGAGGAAATCCTTGATGTGAAGATAGATATAGATAGAGTAGATGTTAAAGCACAAGCAGTTTTATTTGAAAGTGGAATATATGCAAAGCTTCCAAACGATATGTCAGAAGCATTAGCTCTAGCTGCTCTTGACGTAGCAGGAGCACCTGCTCAAACTGCTAAGCTTGTAAAACCAGGCGATAGCGTATTAATCCTTGGTGCTGCAGGAAAATCTGGTATGCTCTGCCTCTATGAAGCTATGAAGAGAGTTGGACCTACTGGTAATGTAATTGCTATGGTTAGAAAGCAGTCACAGGCTGATCAGCTAATAGGCTGGGGACTCTGCCATAAGGTAATAGTATCTGATGCTACAACTCCAATCGATGTTTTAAATAAAACCCTTGAGGCTAATAACGGCAAAGAGGTTGATATATCCATCAGCTGTGTAAATATCCAAAACTGTGAGATGTCCTCTATTTTACCTGTTAAGGACGGAGGAATTGTTTACTTCTTCTCCATGGCTACTTCCTTTACAAAGGCAGCATTAGGAGCAGAAGGTATCGGTAAGGATGTTAATATGATTATCGGAAATGGCTATACAAAAGACCATGCAGAAATAACCCTTTGGGAGCTAAGAGAAAGTGAAACCTTATGACAGATATTTGACCAATTATACTTATAAAATTTAGGAGGCTTATTATGAAGGTTAACAGACGCTTTGAACTTTTCGGTGAAGTATCTGATGAAAACTGGCAGGATTGGAAGTGGCAGTTAAGAAATCAAATTACCACCCTGGAGGAGCTTAAAAAGTATATCCCATTAACCATAGAGGAAGAAGAAGGCGTTAAGGAATGTCTTGGCAGCTTAAGAATGTCCATCACTCCTTACTACCTGTCCCTTATAGATCCTACAGACCCCTTCGATCCTATTAGAAAACAAGCTGTTCCTACAGGAATGGAGCTTAAAAAGGCTGAGGCTGATCTTTTAGATCCTCTTCATGAGGATGATGATTCTCCTGTTAAAGGCCTCACTCATCGTTATCCTGATAGAGTTCTCCTATTAGTTACAGATCAGTGCTCTATGTACTGCAGACACTGTACTAGAAGACGTTTTGCAGGACAGCACGATTGTCCATTACCAACAGATCAGGTTGATCAGGCAATTGAATATATTAGAAATACTCCTGTAATTCGAGATGTACTTCTTTCTGGAGGAGACCCATTAACTCTCTCCGATGAAAGACTTGAATATATCATAAGCCGCATTAGAGAAATTCCTCATGTAGAGATAATTAGAATAGGTTCCAGAATACCAGTAGTTCTCCCACAGAGAGTTACACCTAATCTAGTTAACATGCTGAAAAAATATCATCCAATATGGCTTAATACCCACTTTAATCATTCTAATGAAGTTACTGAAGACGCAAAAAAGGCTTGTGCTATGCTTGCTGATGCAGGAATTCCATTAGGAAATCAATCAGTGCTTATGAAAGGCATTAACGACTGTGTTCACATAATGACTGACCTGGTTCATGATCTGGTTAAGATTAGAGTAAGGCCTTACTATATTTATCAGTGTGACCTATCCTATGGCTTAGAGCATTTCAGAACTCCTGTTTCCAAGGGTATTGAAATAATAGAAGGTTTAAGAGGACATACCTCTGGTTACTGTGTTCCAACCTTCGTAGTAGATGCTCCTGGCGGCGGTGGTAAGACTCCTGTTATGCCAAACTATGTAATATCTCAAGCTCCTGGGAAGGTTATTTTAAGAAACTTTGAAGGAGTTATAACTACCTATACAGAGCCAGAAACCTATCATCAGGACTGCCACTGTGAAGTATGCACAAATGAAAGAGAATCTAAGCTTACTGGTGTTGCATCCCTAGCACAGGGAGTTACCCTTTCTCTTGAACCAACCTCTCTGTTAAGGAAGGAAAGAAAGCATCATTCCCTTCAGGAGATATAAGATTTTTAAGGAGGGACGCTCTAATGGTTTATTATCTGGAGGATATAGTAAAAGATTATAAAAGTATTTCTATTATAGGTATGTGTAAAAACTCCGGTAAAACTGAGGTGCTCAATCACCTTTTGAAGAGCTCCGCTTATAAAGACTTATCCTTAGGTATTACCTCTATCGGACGAGATGGAGAAGGACTTGACATCGTAACAGGCACAAAGAAGCCAAGAATATTCATAAGGGAAGCTGCTCTCCTGGCTACGGCCAGGGGTAGTCTTCCCCTATGTGATTTTACAAAGGAAATTTTATACACTACCGGAATATCTACTCCCATGGGAGAGATTGTAATAGTAAAGGCTAGGAGCTGTGGTTATGTGGACCTATCGGGCCCCTCCACTACTCATGATCTTTCTATATTAAGAGAACAGCTCTACTCTCTAGGCTGTGATAGAGTAATTATTGATGGAGCATTGGGAAGAAAATCCTTGGCCTCCCCTGCTGTAGCCGACGGCTGTATATTAGCTACAGGAGCTGCCTTAAATCCTAGGCTAGCTAACATTGTTTCAGAAACTATCCACAGAGTAAGGCTATTTTCTCTAGAGGTGCTAGAGAGCCTAGAGATAATAAGGATAATTGAAGAAAATATAAAAGATAATACTGCTTTAATAATACAAGAGGATCATTCCTTCAGGGAAATATCAGCCCTCAGCTCACTTCATGCTGCTGAAGCCTTAGGAGCAGAATTGGATACTGAGAGCCGTTATCTATTTATCAGTGGAGCTGTTACCGATAAACACCTGAAGACCTTGACCTCTCAAAGAAGCATAATAAAAAACTTAACTCTAGTAGTTTGGGATAGCACAAAACTTTTGGTGAGCCGAGAGGAGCTTTATAAGGGAGAATATCTAGGACTTAATCTTAAGGTGCTTAAAAGTGCAAAGCTTTTGGCCCTTACAGTAAATCCAACCTCCCCCTATGGCTTTCATCAAAAATCAGAGGAACTCATTGCAGCCTTAGAGAAAGAGCTTTCTCTGCCTATCCTGGATATTCTAAAGTGCCCTAAAGGAGGTATATAAGATGAAGGCTCCATTAATGAAATATCTATCCCCTCAGTCACTTGATTATATAGGCTATAGCTATATTTATGATGAGTTTTCCCCTATAACTCCTTATGGGATAAAAGAAAAAAGCTCTCTTCGCCTTTATCACATAGGTCAGGAAAAAGAGCTTTCCGAAGCCTTAAAAATTGTCTATTCCTTGAAAAGCCTCATGGAGGAGAACAGTAAAAGCTTCACTCCTATAGAACTTTGCCTCATGGAGCTTAAGGACATAACCTTAGTATTAAGAAAATTAAAGGAAGGCATATGCCTTGATGAGATAGAATTTTTTGAGCTTAAAAATCAGCTAATAGCTCTTGTAAAGCTAAAAGCTCTCTGGGATAAAAGCTTCCTTAAGGATATAATCTTCCCTTTAGCTTTTACAGATCTAAGTGAGCCCTTAAAGCTACTTGATCCTGATAGCCTTTCCCTTCCCACCTTCTTTGTCTACGACAGCTATAGTGAAGCTCTTAAGGCTATAAGGGAAAGAAAAAAAGCTCTGGAGAAGAGACTTCTAGCAGAAACTGATTTAGAAGCCCTTGAGGAGCTGAAAGCCATGAGAGGTCTCGTTGTATCAGAGGAGCTAGAGGAGGAATTAAGGATTAGAGAAGAGCTTACCAGTAAGCTACAAACCTCTGCTTTAGATATATTAAATAATATTAAGCTTTTAACAAAGGTAGACTTATATTTAGCTAAAGCGAGGCTAGCTATGCTAGCTAATAGCACCCTACCAATTATAAATGAAGGTGGGGCCCCTAGTCTTAAGGATGCCATAAATCCCTTTATAGAAAGGCAGCTGAGTAAAAGAGGGTTAAGCTTCACCCCTATAACCATTGACTTAGCAGAGGGATCAGCAGTTATCACTGGAGCAAATATGGGAGGAAAAACTGTAGCCATAAAGACTCTGGCTTTAAATATTCTCCTTGTACACTTAGGCTTTCTACCCTTCTGTGAAGCTATTGAGCTCCCATTATTAGATTACATATATCTAAATTCTCAAGAGTCACAGGACACCTCAAAAAGCCTTTCAAGCTTTACAGGAGAAATATTATCCCTTAAAGATGCTTTAGACCATGCAAGGGATTGCAAAGGACTAATCCTTCTTGATGAATTTGCTAGAGGCACTAATCCTCAGGAGGGAAGCCTACTTTGCAGCTCTCTAACAAAATACCTTAAAGATAATAAGATTATCAGTGTTATAGCTACCCATTACAATGGGGTAGCTGAAAAGTCCTCTGTTCATTATCAATGTGTAGGACTGAAAAAGGTCTCAGAGGAAATTCTAAACAAGGCTCTTTTAGGAAACACAGCTTCTCCTCAGGAAATAATTCAAAGGTTTATGGATTACTCCTTGGAGAAGGCTAATAGCAGCCTCAAGGTCCCAGAGGAGGCATTAAAGCTCTGCAGACTTTTAAACTTTAATAAAGAAATACTGGCCAAGGCTAGTAATGAATATAATCAGGGGGATTTTTAATATGAGTAAACTAAACTTAAATTTAAATAGGGTTCAAGAAGCTCGCAGCTATGCAGAAAATATAGCTCTTAAAAGTCAGGAGTTTATTGACAGGCATACTACTACTACCACAGAAAGAACTGTATGTAGACTTTTAGGCATCGATGGAGTTGATGAATTTCAGGTACCACTGGCAAATATAATCGTGGATGCAATTTCTGCCTTTGGAGGACTATCCTTAGGAGCTGCTTACTATATAGGTAAAGCCATGATAGCCACTGGAAGGTCACCACAGGAGATAGCTGAAGCTGTAGCTAAGGGAGATCTAGACCTCGCTAAGCTTCCTGAAGAGGATAGCTTTAATATAAGCCTTGCTCTGAAGCCTATAGTAGAAGAGCGTTTAGAAATAATAAAGAAAAACAGGGCTCAAAGAGATGAGCTTTTAAATAAATATGGTGACAAGCAGGGTCCTCTTCTTTATGTAATAGTTGCTACAGGTAATATCTATGAGGATATAACTCAGGCCAAGGCTGCTGCAAGGCAGGGAGCTGATGTTATTGCTGTTATCAGAACCACAGGACAAAGTCTATTAGACTATGTACCTTATGGAGCAACTACTGAGGGCTTCGGTGGAACCTTCGCCACCCAGGAGAACTTCAGGCTTATGAGAAGTGCTCTTGATGAGGTTGGCGCAGAATGTGGTCGTTATATAAGACTATGTAATTACTGCTCTGGTCTGTGCATGCCTGAAATAGCAGCTATGGGAGCCTTAGAAAGATTAGATGTAATGCTTAATGATGCTCTTTATGGAATACTCTTCAGAGACATTAACATGAAGAGAACCATGATAGATCAGTATTTTTCAAGACTTATCAATGGCTATGCTGGGGTTATCATAAATACTGGAGAGGATAACTATTTAACCACAGCTGACGCTGTAGAAGAAGCACATACAGTTTTAGCAAGCCAGTTTATCAATGAGCAGTTTGCCCTCCTGGCTAAGCTTCCAGAGGAGCAGATGGGACTGGGT
>JAEXSY010000199.1 GCA_023440105.1 Bacillota bacterium | reverse complement strand
TTATGACAAGATTTTAACATGCAGTTTTTATTTCAATGAGTAGAATTATTGGGTGTTTTAGTATTATTTTTATCAAACCTTGAAATTACATAAAAATTATACGATAATATATAAATATACTACGACTTATAGAGAGGTGACCGATGATTTATGACAGAGAGCTACAATTTAGTGAAAAACTATTAAATAATTTTCGACTAAAAATTCGTTATATAAAAAACAATCCTTCAAGTAGTATAGATACCACTGAAAGGACCGGATTAATGGATATATTAAACTATAATATACCCCAGGAGAATCTCTTTCAGAGGATTAATGCTACTTGTAAAGCTAATACAATATATCATATTTTAACTAATACACATTGTAGTTATATCCTTTTTCAGCTACCTGATAGCTCAGAACCCGTTTATGCTTATATAGGACCATTCATTGATAAATATATATCAAAAGAGGATATATTAAGTATTGCTGATAAATATCATGTAAAAGCTGAAAAGCGTCATGAGCTTGAGCAGTTTTATCAGAATATACCACAGCTTTCCAATGAATCTTTCCTCATGTCTGTCATCTGCACATTAGGAGAATATATGTGGGGAAGTATGGATAATTTTTCTCTTGAGAAGATTACTGATTTTTATATTAGTGATATTGAAAATGTTACACCTATATCTGAGGTTCAGACTCCTGAAGAATCACTTTTAAATATGCAAATCCTAGAGGAACATTATGAGGTTCAGCAACAGCTCATGCAGGCTGTAGCTTCCGGGCAAGCTCATAAAGCTGAAATATGTCTAGCAAAATTATCCGCGAGACAGTTTGAGTCCCGTGCTTCGACACCTCTTAGAAACATGAAAAATTATACGATTGTTTTAAATACTATGCTGCGTATAGCTGCTGGAAATGGCGCCGTGCATCCCATGAGTCTTGACAGTATCTCCTCTAGATACGCCCGTAAAATCGAAGCACTAACCTCAGAAGCAGAGCTTAATCTTCTTGCAAAGGAAATGATAAACAAATACTGCTTAATGGTGAAAAATCAATCACAAAAGGGATACTCTCTTCTTATTAGAAAAATAATAAATAGGATAAATCTAGATTTAACAGCTGATCTGAGTCTTAAAATGCAGGCTGAGTTATTAAATGTAAACCCCAGTTATTTGTCCACACTATTTAAAAAGGAAACGGGACTAACACTAACTGAATATGTAAGCCGGAAAAGAATAGATCACGCACTTCTCCTTCTAAGCTCATCAGATATGCAGATTCAGCTCATTGCACAGCACTGTGGAATCCCTGATGTAAATTATTTCACTAAAACTTTTAAGAAAATCATAGGAAAAACTCCTAAGGAATATAGAGATAGTCTCTCAGCTCCTTTTTAGTCTCTCCATCAAATAAATAGCTTATTCTTACTTAAGCCAAAGAACGCTTATCCTGATACAAGGGATAAGCGTTCTTTTATGTTCTAATCCTATAAATTAAATCCAAAATAACGTACTGTATTATTATAAGAAATGCCTTTTACAATTTTTTCTAACATTTTATAATCCGCTGGATACTCTCCATTTTCTACCCAACCACCGATTAATTCACACATAATTCTTCGGAAATACTCGTGTCTTGTGTAGGATAAGAAGCTTCTGGAGTCTGTAAGCATACCTATAAAGTTTCCTAGAAGTCCTAAATTTGCAAGGGATACCATCTGATCAATCATGCCCTGCTTATTATCATTAAACCACCATGCACTCCCCTGTTGGATCTTACCTACTATACTACTATCCTGGAAACACCCAATCACCGTGCCTATATTGGCATTATCTACTGGGTTTAAGGAGTATAGTATTGTCTTAGGAAGCTCATTAGTCTCTGCCAGTGCATTCAGGTACTGTCCCATCTCTATAGCTGATGAATTGTTGTTTATTGCATCAACACCAGCATCTGCTCCTAGCTTCCTAAATACTTTTTTGTTTAGGTCTCTCTGTACACCGTAGTGAAGCTGCATAGCCCAGTTTTTCTTAGCATACTCTCTCCCAAGAGCTACCATGAATGCAGTTTTAAACTGTAATTCTTCCTGACGGCTTATATCCTCACAATCAATTCGCTTAGCAAATATTGCTTCTACCTCTGACTCTGTTGCAGGAACATACATTACATATTCTAAACCGTGATCGGATATACAGCATCCATTCTCTTCAAAGAAATCGATACGCACTTTTAGGGCGTCAATCAGTGTCTTAAAGCTATTGATTTTCACGCCACTAACACTCTCTAATTTATTCAGATATTCAATATAATCTGGTTTTTCAAGATTCATGGCTTTGTCCGGTCTCCATGTAGGAAGAACCTGTACTTCAAAGCCATCCTCTTTAATCTTCTTATGCCACTCCAGTGAATCTGCTGGGTCATCTGTAGTACACAGAAGCTTTACATTGGACATACGAACGATATTACGGGCAGACATATCTGGCTGCTGCAATTTTTTATTACAAAGATTCCATACCTCTTCTGCTGTCTCACCGTTTAAATAACCTTCATAGCCAAAGTATCTCTTAAGCTCTAGGTGGCTCCAGTGATAAAGAGGATTTCCTATTGCCATCTCTAAGGTTTCAGCCCATTTCTGGAACTTTTCTCTATCCGTTGCATCTCCAGTGATATATTTTTCTTCTACACCGTTGGATCTCATTTGACGCCATTTATAATGGTCTCCTCCAAGCCATACCTGAGTGATATTATCAAAGCTACGATCTTCATATATTTCCTTAGGATTGATATGGCAGTGATAGTCAATGATTGGCATCACTTCTGCATATTCATGATAGAGCTTCTTTGCTGTTTCTGTGGTAAGAAGAAAATCTTCATCCATGAACTTTTTCATATTAGCCTCCTTGTTAATAGGGAACGCCTAAGCGTCCCCTATTTATACTAATTATTAAAATTATCTTTGAACACGTGCTCCTGCTCCACCCATAACAGCTTCTACTTCTTTAAGGCTTGCCATAGTAGTATCACCAGGAGTTGTCATAGCTAATGCACCATGAGCTGCACCGTAGTTAACAGCCTTTTCAGCATCTCCAGTTGTTATTAATCCATAGATTAATCCAGAAGCAAAGGAATCTCCTCCACCTACGCGGTCCATGATTTCAAGACCCTTAAAGTCTTTTGCTTTGTAGATT
>JAEXSY010000165.1 GCA_023440105.1 Bacillota bacterium | reverse complement strand
TGATTCCACTGTCCTTCTTTTCTGCTTGACACAATCCCACAATCAATTAAAACCTTCATATGATGTGACAGGGTAGGCTGAGTAAATTCAAAGTACTCCAGAAGGTCACAAGCGCATTTTTCTCCGCAGGATAAAATATCAATTATCTTAAGTCTGTTTGAATCAGAAAGAGCCTTCATTATCTTCGACTGAGCTTCGTAATTTTTAATCATAGCAACCTCCTATATAGATACTTATCTATATAAATCATACATCTAATACGTTTTGTAGTCAATCTTTAACTAATAAATTTATACTACTCAATATAATATTACTCTATATAATATAATTTTAAGTATATATATTCCTTCAAGTAAAAGGAAAGCTAATATACAGAATAGTTATATAAAGCTGAGATGTTATAATGAATTTAGTGATGATTTTCATTTTAGAAATGAGCAGGTATAAATAGCATCCTAGAGTAGAACACTTAGTACGATGCTATGGATAATTAACCAATGTACAAAGCAATAAGGAGGTCATACATGGATTACAACAAGATTGCTAAAGATATTTTGAAAAAAATCGGAGGAAAAGATAATATAAAGCATCTTACCCATTGCTTCACTCGATTAAGATTTGTACTATATGATGATAGTATTGCAAAGGAGGATGTAATAAGTCAAATTGAAGGAGTAATTTCTGTAGTAAAGTCGGGAGGCCAGTTTCAAGTAGTTTGTGGCGCAAAGGTCACTAAGATTTATGAAGCATTAACAGAAATCATAGGAGTTCCTGATACTAATAACAAACAAGAAGTCTGTGATTCAGAAATTAATGGTACTAATGAAAATATAGAATCCTATAAGAACATATGGAATCTTCTTCTTCAAAAGATAACGGAGATGTTTACCCCATTGATTCCTGCCATAGCTGCTGCTGGTCTTATTAAAGGACTTCTTACTGCATCAAAGCTCATTATGTCAAATAGAGGTGTAGATATTTCAACTAGTGATACCTACATAATTTTATTTGCTGCCAGTCAGGTAATTTTTTATTTTTTACCAATATTTTTAGCTATGACCTGTGCTAAAGCATTAAAATGCAATGAAATAATTGCAATGATCATTGGGGCTACCCTTGTCTACCCTCAGATCGATGCCTTAATCCAGGATACCTCCAACATAAGTACAATCTTTGGGCTTCCTGTTATAAAAGGTTCTTGGCAGATTGGTGAGGCAGCCAAGGTCTTTTCTTACACAGAGTCTGTAATACCTATAATACTAGCTGTTATCGTCATGGTCTTTCTTGAAAGACTTCTAAAAAGAATAATTCCTGAAATACTTCAAATTATCCTTGTTCCTGGTCTGGAGCTCATAATAATGATACCTCTAACCCTCTCTCTCTTAGGACCTGTAGGAATTTATCTAGGTACAGGAATTCAATTTTTATATGATTCAGTTATGGGAATTAGTGCTATTTTAGGCGGAGGCCTCATCGGAGGGCTTTGGGGTGTACTTGTTATCTTTGGAGCCCATAGGGCATTGCTTCCCATAGGCTTAAATGACGTGGCAGTAAATGGTCATCAAAATCTTTTGGCTTTTGCTGGAGCCGCGAATTTTGCCCAAGGTGGTGCTGCTCTGGGGGTTATGCTTAAAACAAAGAGTAGAGAAATGAAGCAAATTGCTGCCTCTGCCTCTCTGACTGCCACGATGGTTGGTGTTACAGAGCCTGCTATCTACGGCTGTAATCTACGTCTCAAAAAACCCATGATATTTGCAGTAATCTGCGGTGCTATAGGTGGTGCCATCATGGGTGCTGGTAATGTTTATGGAGATGCATTTGCCAACAATGGTGTACTAACCATATTTACCTATGCTGCCTTTGGAATGAAAAGATTCATCTTCTATCTCCTGGGAATACTGTTTTCCTTTGTAGGTGCAGCAGCATTAACCTATTTTTTAGGTTTCGAAGATATAAAAAGCTAATATTAGGAGGAGTAACCATGCACCAGAAAAACCACATTTCTTACAATGGTAATTATGATACAAACACTAAATTTCCAAAGAATTTCTTATGGGGAGCATCCTCTTCTGCCTTTCAGATAGAAGGTGCCTGGGATGAAGATGGAAAAGGAAGAACCGTGGCAGATGTTAATTCTTTTAAACGGTCTGAAAAGCAAGCTGATACAAAGGTTGCCAGTGATTTTTATCATAACTGGAAGACAGACATTAGCCTTATGAAGAAGATGGGAATAAAGGCCTACCGCTTTTCCATAGCCTGGTCTAGAATTATCCCTGAGGGTGATGGAAAGGTAAATAAAAAAGGCATTGAGTTTTATAATAATGTAATTAATGAGCTTTTAGCTAATGATATTCAACCTCTTGTTACTTTATATCATTTTGATCTCCCCTATGCTTTGGTAGAAAAATATAATGGCTGGGAGTCAAGAGACTGTGCCTTTGCCTTCGAAGCCTATGCCAAGATTTGCTTTAAGGCCTTTGGAGACAGGGTTAAAATGTGGCAGGTTCATAATGAACAAAATTTGATGATCCGCGTCAATGAACGAATGAACATCAATGAAGAAGATTCCTATATAGCAGATAAGATCAGAGCCCAGATGGACTATCATATGTTCCTGGCTCACGCCCTAGCGGTGAATGCCTTCCGTGAAATAGTAGAAGGAGGTGCCATAGGTCCAGCAATTTCCTCAACCTGCACCTATCCTCTTACCAATAAGCCAGAGGATGTATGGTCTGCAAAGATGAATGACTATTTCAAATCAGAATATGCTCTTGAGATCTATACCAGGGGAGAATATCCTGGTTATTACCTGAGATATTTGCGAGAAAGAAATATCATGCCACATATGGAAGCAGAAGACTCTTCTATATTAAAGAAGGCAAAGATAGATTATATAGCTGTAAATTATTATCGTACCCTTTGTACTAGCTTCCTGCCCGCTAGCCAAGATCATCCTGCCGGCCTTAGAGCCTATCGAGGCAATGAGGTAGATTTCGACCAGTATGGTTACTGTAAGGACGAAAAAAATACAAATTTAGAAAGAAGTGAATATGGAGCCCAGATTGACCCCATGGGACTACGTATCGTCTTAAACGAATATTACAGAAAATATCATCTTCCCTTAATCATCACAGAAAATGGTTTAGGAGCTGTGGATGTCCTCACGGAAGATGGTAAGATTCATGACCAATACAGGATTGATTACCTAAGAAGCCATATAAAAACCTGTAAGGATGCCTTAGAAGATGGGGTTGAACTTTTAGGCTACTGCCCCTGGTCTGTTATGGATCTATTAAGCTCCCATCAAGGCTTTAAAAAGCGCTATGGTTTCATATACATAAATAGAGAAGACCATGATTTAAAGGACTTAGCAAGGATTAAAAAAGACAGCTTCTACTGGTACCAGAATGTAATAGCATCCAATGGAGAAAGCTTGGAGTAAAGAATGTATGATTGTCACTAGAGTTAATGAGTAACATAAGTCGCCAAAAGGCGGCTTTCTTATTTTAGGATACTAGTGATTTACTTGTTACGTTATAACTAATTATTATATACAAGAAAAAGGCTATACACTAATAATTAGCGTATAGCCCTTAAAATTTACCTGGCAACGTCCTACTCTCCCACAGGGCTTCCCCTGCAGTACCATTGGCCCTATGAAGCTTAACCGTCGTGTTCGGAATGGGAACGGGTGTTACCTTCATGGCATTATCACCAGATATGGTCTTATTATAATAGACCAGTTATTAATTTTTAGTATTAATTATTACCCGGCAACGTCCTACTCTCCCACAGGGCCTCCCCTGCAGTACCATCGGCCCTATGAAGCTTAACCGTCGTGTTCGGAATGGGAACG
>JAEXSY010000051.1 GCA_023440105.1 Bacillota bacterium | reverse complement strand
CCTAGGTATACTGCATCGTAGAAATTTTTAAAGCTGTAGGGAAAATTGTAACTATCATCAAGGCTGAAAATACCTTGATGTTATAGTTATTAAATAAATTTAAATATTTAATTAATTTTGGGAGAGTAAACATTATTTTGATGTTTTATTCTCTTTTTTTATTCTTTGGTATATATGAAAATAATTGTTAATATACTATTAACAATTATTTGCTGTATTGATAATGTTTACATAAAATACTATAATTAACTTAACCGGTTTACTTAAACGGTTTACTAAAGGTTGGTTTTAAGGTTAGATGTTAAAGACTAAAAAGAATTAAAGCGAAGGTGAAGGTAATGAATAAAGTAAGTGTATTAGGCAGTATTAATATCGATGTGGTAGTTAAGGTTAAAGACATGCCTTATGTTGGTCAAACTATTATTGGAGAAAGCCTTAAATACATACCTGGAGGGAAAGGAGCTAATCAAGCTGTGGCTGCCAAGAGGCTGGGATCAGAGGTTAGTATCATTGGCAAGACTGGAAGGGATGACAGTGGCAGGAATCTCATTAATCAATTAAGCAGTGAGGGAATTAATACAGAATATATATTAATGGATGAGGGAAACTCTACGGGAACTGCCATAATCACTGTGAATGACCAGGGGGATAATTCTATAATAGTTATTCCTGGAGCCAACATGACTATTTCTGAAAGAGAATTAGACATAGCAAAATCGGCAATTAAGGATTGTGATGTTTTAATAGCTCAATTTGAAACTCCTATAGATATTACCATCAGCGCCTTTAAATTTGCTAGAGCTAATGAGATTATAACTATCTTGAATCCAGCACCGGCAAAAGCTATACCTGAGGAGCTTTTAAGCTATACAGATATAATTATTCCCAATGAAACAGAGGCATCCGAGCTTTGCAGTCTGGAGGAAGTAACCATAGAGAATGTAGAGGAAGCTTTGAGGTATTTCGTTGAAAAAGGAGTAAAATATGCAATAATCACCTTGGGGGATAAGGGAGCTGCAATCACAGATGGAGCAAATTTTGAGGTAATTCCCGCTATAAAAGTAAAGGCTGTGGATACTACGGCAGCAGGTGATACCTTTATTGGTGCTTTAGCTTCAAAGCTTGATAAAAAGAAGCTTTCCTTCTCTTATATCAAGGAAGCCGTAGCTTTTGGAAATAAAGCGTCCTCCATAGCCGTTCAGAGACCTGGAGCTCAGCCATCTATCCCAAGATTAGAGGAGCTCTAAAAAAATAGTAAAAATTAACAGAGAGGTGCCCTGATGAAAAAAAATACATTATTAAATTCAGAGATATCTGCAGTAATTGCAGAAATGGGACATACAGATTCCCTGGCCATAGGAGATTGTGGACTACCTATTCCAGCGGATACAAAAAGAATAGACATAGCATTAATTAGAAATATACCTACATTTATTGACACTCTTAAAGGTGTGCTGGAGGAACTTCAGATAGAGGAGGTAATACTAGCTGAAGAAATGAAAATCATGAGTCCAGAGCTTTATGAGGAAACAATTAAGGCTATAGGAAATGTAAATGTTATCTTCGTTTCTCACGAACAGTTTAAAGATAAGTTAAAAAAGTGTAAAGCGGTAGTAAGAACAGGAGAGCAAACTCCATATGCCAATATAATACTAAAATCAGGAGTGGTTTTTTAAGGAGGAGATTAGTCTATGAATAAGGATTCCTTAATGCTGAAAATGAATAACATTTCCAAATCCTTTCCTGGTGTTAATGCCCTTCATGATGTATCTATAGAGGTTCATAAAGGAGAGGTGTTGGCACTCCTAGGAGAAAATGGTGCTGGAAAATCCACTCTTATGAAGATACTTAGCGGTGTTTATGCGAAGGATGAGGGAGAAATTTTTATTGAAGGAGAGAAAGTTTTAATAAGGGATGTAAAGCAGGCTGAAAATCTAGGAGTAGCTATAATACATCAAGAGCTCAGCGTACTTCAGAATCTTACGGTTTCAGAAAACTTATTTTTAGGTAATGAGAAATTCTCCTCCTTTACTAGAAGAATTAATAAAAGAGCTATGAGAGAAAGAACTGTTAATTTTCTAGAACAGATAGGGAGTAAGGTAGACCCAGACGATCTCGTTAGAGATATAAATGTTGGTGATATGCAGCTATTAGAGATTGTAAAAGCTATATCGAAAAATTCTAGAATAATAGTTATGGACGAGCCTACCACTGCGTTAACAGAGGTAGAAACAAAGAATCTCTTCAGAGTTATTAAAAAGCTGAAGGAAAAAGGAATTGCTATTATTTATATATCTCATAGAATGGATGAAATTTATGAGATATGCGACAGAGTTACGGTATTAAGAGATGGAAAGCTTGTAGGCTCTTCAAAGGTTTCTGATATATCCAGGGAGCAGCTTATAACCATGATGGTAGGAAGAAAGCTGGAGGAACAATTTCCTTTTGAAAAAACAAAGGATAAGAAAATTTCTCTAGAGGTGAAAAATTTAGAGGTTAAGGATCTTTTAAAAAACATATCCTTTAAAGCAATGTCTGGAGAGGTATTGGGCTTTGCTGGACTCATGGGAGCCGGAAGAACAGAGCTTGCTAAGGCAGTTATAGGAGAAATTAAAAAAGATAGCGGTGAGATATTTCTAGAAGGAAAAAAGATATTAATAAAGAACCCTAAGGACGCCATTTCCAGGGGAATATGCTACCTGTCTGAGGACAGAAAGAAGGAAGGTCTGGTTTTAGGATTGTCTGTAAGAGAGAATATAACCCTGCCAAGCCTTAAGAAATTTGAAAGAGATATTGCTAGAGTTAGCAAAAGAAAAGAAAAAAATGAAGTGGAAGAATATATTAGAATGCTTTCAATTAAAACTCCTGGAGCAGAGCAGAAAGTTAAGAATTTAAGTGGAGGTAATCAACAGAAGGTAATCATAGCTAAGTGGCTTATGACCTCTCCTAAAGTGCTTATTATAGATGAACCAACAAAGGGTATAGATGTGGGAGCTAAAAAAGAAATTTATCTCCTTATCAATAAGCTTAAGGCAGAGGGAAAGGCTATAATAATGATTTCTTCTGATATGCCAGAGCTTCTGGGAATTTGTGACCGAATTATTGTTATGCATCAAGGAGAAATAAAGGGTGAGCTTCAAAGAGAGGAAGCTACTCAAGAATCAATTATGAACCTTGCTATAGGTAATTAGCAGGTAGCTTAGATTAAATATCTATAGAATGAAGGAGCAAAGCAATGAATATAAGGATGAAAAGTTTTCTGATAAAGTATAAGTCATTATTGGCTTTAATTGTACTCTGCTTGGTAATATCTGTGATACAGCCAAGATTTCTAACTATAAGTAATATCAGTACAGTGCTCACCCAGGTATCTATGAATGCCATAATTGCTATCGGCATGACCTTTGTAATCCTTACAGGAGGAATAGACTTGTCTGTTGGATCGATCATAGCCATTACTGGAGCTGTTGCAGCATCGATTCTTACCTCTGGAGGTTCGGCATTTATTGCAGTTTTCGCTGCTATATTAATAGGAGGTGCTATCGGTTATTTAAATGGTTTTTTTGTAGCAAGGGCAAGGATTCAGGCCTTCATAGTAACTCTAGCAACTATGACTATTTTTAGGGGAGTTACTTATGTATATACAGGGGGAAATCCTATTTCGGGATTAGGGAAAGACTTTAATGTTATTGGGAATAAAAAAATACTGGGTATCCCTGTACCCGTTTTGATAATGATAGTGGTGTTTGCCATAGGAGCCTATGTACTGACTCAAACAAGGTTTGGAAGATATGTATACGCTATAGGAGGTAATGAGGATTCCTCAAGACTTTCAGGAATAAACACAAAGAGTGTTAAGAATCTGGTTTATATGATTTCCGGTATAGCCGCAGCCATTGCTGGGATAATTGTTACCAGTAGAATAGGCTCAGCATCTCCTAATGCTGGAAGCAGCTACGAGCTGGATGCCATAGCTGCAGTAGTTCTAGGAGGGACAAGCCTTTCTGGAGGAGAAGGACGTATTTTTGGAACGATATTAGGGGCGCTTATAATTGGTGTATTAAATAACAGCCTAAATTTACTTAATGTATCCACATTCTATCAATCTATAGTGAAAGGAGCGGTGATATTATTAGCTGTGCTCATTGATAAAAAGAACAAGAGCTAAAAGGTAATGAGTTCAAACACTAATCTAGTTTCAAGGAGATAATTATAAGGGAGGAAGTAATTATGAAAAAAAGTACCAAAATAATGTCTATAGTTATTGCAGGAGTTATGTCCTTAGGACTTCTTGCTGGCTGTGCCGATGAAGGTAATAATGCTGGAGGAGAAGGCGATAAAGGCAAAAAAATAGGTATGGTTATATCCACGCTGGATAATCCATTCTTTGTAACCATGAAGGATGCTGCCGTTGAAAAAGCAAAGGAACTTAATTATGAGCTGGTAGTACTTGATTCTTCTAATGATGCTGCAAAGGAAAGATCTAATGTTGAGGATTTAGTTCAGCAGGGGGTAGGAGTGCTTATAATTAATCCAACAGATAGTGATGCCGTAGTAAATGCAATAACTGTTGCCAATGATGCTAAAATACCTGTAATTACTGTAGATAGAGCTTCTAATGGTGGAGAAATTGCTTCTCATATAGCTTCTGATAATGTTGCTGGTGGTGAGCTTGCAGGAGAATTTCTTGCAGAACAGCTTCAGGGAAAGGGTAAAGTAGTTGAGCTTCAAGGTATCCCAGGTGCTTCTGCTACCAACGAAAGAGGTAAGGGCTTCCATAACATAGTTGATAAGGAAAAAGGAATTGAAATAGTAGCCAGCCAGACAGCTAACTTCGATAGACAAGAAGGCTTGAATGTAATGGAAAATATAATCCAGGGTAATGATGAAATAAACGGTTTATTTGCTCATAATGATGAAATGGCATTAGGAGCTTTAAATGCACTTAAGTCAGCTGGCATGGAAGATGTTGTAGTTATAGGCTTTGACGGCGGAGATGATGCTGTAGCTGCAGTTAATAGCGGAGAAATGGCAGCGACCGTAGCTCAGCAGCCTGATTTAATGGGCAGTCTTGCCATAGAAAATGCTGTTAAGCTCATCAAAGGAGAATCCGTTGAAAAGGAAATACCTGTAGATTTGAAGCTGATAGTAAAAGAGTAAACTTAAAGCTCCGGTGGAATTACCGGGGCTTTAGCTTTAAGAGTTTTAAATTTTTGTTGATTGTTAATGGAAGAAAAAGAATTTTTTCTTTTAATGAATTTAATATAATCAATCTGACTATTTATGGTATTATTATCTAATGAAATAATTTGTGTTAATTATTTACAATACATCAAGGTAATGGGGGATATCATGAAAAAAGTGACTATAATGGATATTGCACAAAGGGTCGGGGTTTCTAAGGCAACGGTTTCTATGGTCTTAAATAAAAAGGACAGCAGTATTAGTGAGGAAACGAAAAAAAGGATATTAGATACAGCTGAAGAGCTTCGATACATACCTAATTCTCTTGCCAGAGGGTTAAGCACTAGAAAAAGTGGAACTATAGGCATAGTACTTCCTGACATCCTTAACCCGTTTTTTGCTGAAATTGCTAGAGCCATTGAAGATGAGGCCAACCTGTTGGGTTATAATGTTATTTTTTGCAACAGTGATAATGATATACATAAAGAAGAAAAATATGTTAAGCTTCTTATAAGTAAGCTGGTAGATGGTGTGATTTTTTGCGCTGGAGGGAAGAGTGATAGAAATCTTGGAATTCTTTCTAATAACCATGTTCCCTTTGTTCTTGTAGATAGATATGTAGAAGGCTATGAAGATGCTTTTGGAGTGTATTGTAGAAATAGGGAAGGAATGTCAGAGGCAGTAGAATATCTATATGGGAAAGGAAACAAAAAAATAGCCTTCGTCATGGGTCCGGACAAAATACAGGTATCCCGGCAGAGGTTAAAAGGCTACAAGAATACCATGAAAAAATATGGATTATATGATTCTGACTTGATATTCCAAACGAAGCTTACCCTAGAAGGTGGAATGAAAGCAACGAAGGAAATACTTTGTCAAATAAAGAATATAGAGGCAATACTCTACAGCAATGATGTAATGGCAATGGGCGGAATGAAGATTTTAACCCGAGAAGGCTATTCTATTCCAAAGGATATTAGAGTCATGGGCTTTGATAACATTAATCTTACGGAATATACGGAGCCTGAGCTTACCACGGTAGCGCAACCTATATATGATATGGGGAGAGCAGCCTGCAATCTTTTATATGATGCCATTAATAATAAGGTTGTAGAGGGACAGGTCTACTTTGATACAAAGATAATAGAGAGAGATTCAGTATAATTAAGAACAAGATATATTAGAATTATGTTAATTTTAAAAATATTATCATTGACTTGTCGAAATATGTCTGTTATTATAAGTGAAAGTGATGATGGAGAGGATAAGCTTCGATAGTTCACAGAGAGTCGGCAAGCTGCTGAGAGCCGATAATGATTCGATGCTAAAAGTCTATGGCTCCAGAGCTGAGAGCTTGAATTTCTAGTAGGGCTTTTCGTGATTGCTGCGTTAATGCATAGGGCTTGTTGGAGCCTGAGAGGTGGCAATAATAATTATTGCAATTTGAGTGGTACCGCGGATAACCTCCGTCTCAAGGTGATATCTTGAGGCGGTTTTTTTTATATCCATTTTAAGATCATAGCAAGAAAGGAAGAATTTTTATGAAGAAATTAAACGTAGAAACACAATGTGTTCAAGGTGGATATACCCCTAAGAATGGTGAACCAAGACAGATACCTATAATACAGAGTACAACCTTTAAATACGATACCAGTGAGGATATGGGAAAACTTTTTGACCTAGAAGCCAGTGGTTACTTTTATTCCAGGCTGCAAAATCCCACCTGCGATATGGTAGCAGCAAAAGTCGCTACTTTAGAGGGAGGTACTGCGGCAATGCTCACTTCCTCAGGGCAAGCAGCAAATCTATATGCAATCTTTAATCTCGCCTCCTGTGGTGACCACGTGATTGCTTCTTCAAATATCTATGGAGGCACCTATAATCTTTTTGCAGTTACCATGAAGCGTATGGGGATAGATTTTACCTTCGTTTCACCAGACTGTACTCTTGAAGAGCTGGAGGGGGCTTTCAAAGCTAATACTAAGGCGGTTTTTGGAGAAACCATTGCTAACCCAGCTCTCACGGTGCTAGACATTGAAAAATTCTCAAAGGCAGCTCACAATCATGGAGTCCCTTTAATTGTTGATAATACCTTTGCCACTCCTGTTAACTGCAGACCGTTTCAATGGGGAGCAGATATAGTAACCCACTCTACAACAAAATACATGGATGGTCACGGCACTGCTGTAGGAGGCTGCATAGTGGATTCTGGAAAGTTCCCTTGGACTGATTATGCTGATAAGTTTCCAGGATTCTGTACTCCTGATGAAAGCTACCATGGTATCACCTACACAGAGCGCTTCGGTCAGGAAGGAGCCTTTATAACTAAGGCTACAGCACAGCTTATGAGGGATTTAGGAGCTATCCAATCTCCTCAAAATGCATTTTATCTCAATTTAGGACTGGAAAGCCTTCATGTAAGGATGGAAAGACACTGTGAAAATGCTATGATCGTAGCAACCTTTTTAGAAAATCATGAGAAGGTGGAGTGGGTTAATTATCCAGGTCTTAAATCAAGTCCCGATTACTCATTAGGTCAAAAATATCTTCCAAAAGGAAGCTGTGGAGTAGTTAGCTTTGGAATTAAAGGAGGGAGAAAGGCTGCTGAAGCCTTTATGAAGAATTTAAAGCTTGCAGCCATAGCTACGCATGTTGCCGATGCTAGGACCTGCTGTCTACATCCAGCCAGCTCCACCCATAGGCAGATGAGTGATACAGAGCTTAAAGCTTCTGGAGTAGCCCCTGATCTAGTAAGACTTTCCTGTGGTCTTGAAAGTTCAGAGGATATTATAGCTGACATTTCTCAGGCTCTTAATAGTTTATAAATATAGGAGGAGAATCATGCCTATAAAGATCCCTAATAAGCTACCGGCAACTAAAATCCTAAATAATGAAAATATATTTGTAATGACAGAAACCAGAGCCGTAACTCAGGATATCCGCCAACTTAAAATACTTCTTCTTAATTTAATGCCAAAAAAGATTGAAACGGAGACTCAGATTGCAAGACTTCTAGGGAATTCCCCACTGCAGGTAGAGCTGGAGCTTATACACACAAAATCGCATATATCAGCAAACACTGATGAAGAGCATTTATTAGCCTTTTATAAAACCTTTGAGGATATTAGAAATAACAAATACGATGGAATGATAATAACCGGAGCACCGGTGGAACAGATGGAATACGAAGAGGTGGAATACTGGCAGGAGCTTTGTGAAATCATGGAATGGAGCAAAAGCCATGTTACTAGCACCCTCCATATCTGCTGGGGAGCTCAGGCTGCTCTTTATTATCATTATGGTATTAAAAAGCAGCCTTTAAAGGAAAAACTCTTTGGAGTCTTTCCTCATAAGGTAGAAAATAAAAAGTCCATACTTTTTAGAGGCTTTGATGATGTATTCAATGCACCTCACTCCAGGCATACTACAATAAAACGCGAGGAAATAGAGAAAATACCTGAGCTTAAAATCCTTGCTTCCTCAGAGGAAGCTGGAGTATATGCTATTTCCACCAAAAGAGGAAGACAGATTTATATCATGGGTCATGCAGAATATGACTCTGACACACTTTTAAGGGAATATCAGAGAGATGTGGAAAAGGGACTATCCATAAGTCCTCCAAAGAACTATTTCTCTGAAGATGATGAAAGTAAGGAGCCCAAAGTAACCTGGCGTTCTCACGGGAATTTACTGTATTCAAACTGGCTAAACTATTTTGTGTATCAGATTACTCCTTATGACATAGAGCTTATTAAATAATCAAACAAAGTATATGCTGATGTTTATATGAAATGTCCTATGCTTATGCTAAACTAACTCTATAATTTAGTATTAGGAGGAATTTTAATATGCTTACCACAGGAATTAAAGGCTTGGAAAAAATAATAGTTAATGAAAGCAATACCGCAGCTGCCGTTGGAAGTGGTCTTCTGCCAGTTTTCGCAACTCCAGCGCTGATAGCACTTATGGAGAAAGCTGCTGCTGACAGTGTAGAGCCTTATCTTTCTTTAGAAGAATCTACAGTTGGAATACTTATTAATGTAAAGCACACCGCAGCAACACCATTAAACATGGAGGTTCACTGTGAAAGCGAGCTTATTGAGATAGATAGGAAAAGGCTGGTCTTTCAAGTGAAGGCGTATGATGAAAAGGGACTTATTGGAGAAGGTATTCATGAAAGATTTATAATTAATAAGAGTTCCTTTATGGACAAGGTAATGAAAAAATAATCCTTTTATAAAGGAGTTTACTTTAGATGATAAAAAATAGTAATAGTCTTGTCTTTCACCGTTTATAAGAAAAAAAGCTTGAAAACCATGATATAACTAGGTTATCAAGCTTTTTTAATTGATATTTCAGGTGAATCATATGTCGAAAAATGTGTTATAATTATTTTCAGAATAGTGAAATATTTATCTGACTACGGAGGAATTAGAATGATTGAGCTAAGAAATATTTCCTTTGAAGCCGAGAATAAGGATGTGAAGAAGGAAGTATTAAAGGATGTTAATTTGAAGATTGACCATGGGTTTGTTGCTATTACAGGACCTAATGGTGGGGGAAAGTCTACCTTGGCTAAGATTATTACTGGAATTGTACAGCCCACCTCAGGACAGATTATTTTAGACGGAGAAGACATCACAGAATTAAGTATAACTGAAAGAGCAAAGAGAGGAGTAAGCTTTGCCTTTCAGCAACCGGTGCCCTTTAAAGGGATAACAGTCAAGGATATTATTGCCCTTGCAGCAGGAAAAAGCTTAAGTACCTCAGAAGCCTGCGAATATCTTTCTGAGGTAGGACTTTGTGCTAAAGAATATATAAATCGTGAGATTAATAAGAGCCTTTCTGGAGGTGAGTTAAAAAGGATAGAGATAGCAACCATTTTAGCCAGGGATACGAAGTATTCTATCTTCGATGAACCAGAAGCCGGAATAGATCTATGGAGCTTTAACAATTTAATTAAGGTTTTTGAAAAGCTTCAGAAGAGAAATAAAGGGACAATTCTAATCATTTCTCATCAGGAAAGAATACTTAATATAGCAGATAAAATCGTTGTGGTAACCAGAGGAAGAATAAGCTATGAAGGAAATAAGCAGAAGGTTCTTCCAAGTCTTTTAAACAATCAGGGAAGCTGTAAGTTAATTATGGATTAGAGGATGTAAGGTTTTAGGAGAGAATGAAATGGATAAAATTCAACAAAGTCTATTAGAAGAGATATCAGGACTTCATGAGATGCCAAAGGGAGCTTTTAATATAAGAGCTAATGGGATTTCCATAGGTAGAGAGATAACTACCAATATTGAGATTACAACGAAAAAGGATAAGCCTGGCATTGATATATTTGTTAAACCGGGAACAAAGGAAGAGAGTGTTCACATTCCCGTTATTTTAACAGCCACTGGCCTTAAGGACTTGGTGTATAATGATTTTTTTATCGGAGAAGGTGCAGAGGTAAAGATTATTGCTGGCTGTGGTATTCATAACGGAGGAAAGGAAGAGTCACAGCATGATGGAATTCATAGCTTTCATATTGGAAGAAACGCTAGGGTCTCCTATATCGAGAAGCATTATGGGGAAGGGGAAGAAAAGGGAGGCAGAGTAATGAATCCTACCACTATCGTGGAGATAGAAGAGGGAGGCTATATGGAAATGGATACGGTTCAGATAAAGGGAGTGACAGATACAAAACGTACTACAAAGGCATCTCTTCACGATAGAGCAACCCTAATTATCAGAGAAAAAATAATGACCTCAGGAAAAGAGACTGCAGAAACGGATTTTACAGTAGATTTAAATGGAGAGGATTCTAGTGCTAATGTGGTATCCCGTTCTGTAGCCAAGGAAGATTCTCATCAGATTTTTCGGTCTAGAATTAATGGAAATAACCGATGCAATGGTCACACGGAATGTGATGCCATTATAATGAATGATGCAAGTGTTAGTGCTATTCCAGAAATCACTGCTAATAATGTAGAGGCTAGCCTCATCCATGAAGCAGCAATAGGTAAAATAGCAGGAGAGCAGCTTACAAAGCTTATGACCTTAGGTCTCACAGAAAAAGAAGCTGAGGAACAGATTGTCAGCGGATTCTTGAAATAGATTAACATTTAATTAGAATATAGGAGGGGAAGCTTATGAAGAAGATTATTATTACCGTGGTTGGAAAAGATGCTGTAGGAATTATAGCTGCAGTGTGTACTTATCTTGCTAACAATAAAATAAACATTTTAGATATTTCCCAGACAATAGTTCAGGATTATTTTAATATGATGATGATTGTGGACATGCAATTGGCAGAGAAGAGCCTGAGCACCATATCTGAAGAATTAGCTGAGCTGGGACAGGGTATAGGAGTTATAATAAAATGCCAGCGAGAAGATATATTCACTAAAATGCACAGGATTTAGCAGGGAGAATAATCATGATTAATATTTTTGAAGTAACAGAAACAAATAAGATGATAGAAAAAGAAAACCTTGATGTAAGAACTATAACCCTTGGTATCAGCTTGCTGGACTGCATTGATTCAGATATTAAAAAGGTAAATGAAAAAATTTATAATAAAATATCAAAGATAGCAAAAAATCTGGTAAGCGCTGGAGAGGAGATATCTAAAGAATTTGGAGTTCCCATAGTTAATAAGAGAATATCCGTAACTCCTATTTCTCTGATTGGGGGGGCTGCCTGTAAATCTGTAGAGGATTTTGCCTCCATAGCAGAAACTTTGGACAAGGTTGCTTCTGAGGTTGGAGTTAACTTTATTGGAGGATATTCAGCATTAGTATCTAAAGGCATGACGGAGGCTGATAGGCTTCTTATTAATTCTATTCCTTTAGCCTTATCTAAGACAGAAAGGGTATGCAGCTCTGTAAATGTTGGCTCAACGAAAACGGGTATTAATATGGATGCTGTAAAGCTTATGGGAGAAATAGTGAAAAGTACAGCAGAATATACCAAGGAAAAAGATTCTCTAGGCTGTGCAAAGCTAGTAGTATTTTGCAATGCTCCTGATGATAATCCCTTTATGGCTGGAGCCTTTCATGGAGTAACAGAGTCCGATGCCATTATTAACGTAGGGGTCAGTGGACCTGGAGTTGTTAAGAAAGCATTAGAAAAAGTTAGAGGAGAAAGCTTTGAAGTACTTTGCGAAACTATTAAAAAGACAGCCTTTAAGATTACAAGGGTTGGACAGCTTGTTGCACAGGAAGCCTCTAGAAGACTTGGAATCCCCTTCGGGATTATAGATTTATCCTTGGCCCCTACCCCTGCCGTAGGAGACAGCGTGGCAGAAATACTTTGCGAAATGGGCTTAGAACAGGCGGGAGCTCCTGGAACCACTGCTGCATTAGCTATACTTAACGATCAGGTGAAAAAGGGAGGGATTATGGCATCCTCCTATGTAGGTGGATTGAGCGGTGCATTTATTCCAGTCAGTGAAGATCAGGGTATGATTGATGCAGTGAATGCCGGTGCCTTAACAATAGAAAAGCTTGAGGCCATGACCTGTGTATGCTCTGTGGGTCTTGACATGATAGCCATTCCCGGAGATACAAAAAGCAGCACTATTTCAGGAATCATTGCAGATGAAATGGCTATTGGAATGATTAATCAAAAAACCACTGCCGTACGCATAATTCCTGTTATAGGTAAAAGTGTAGGTGATACGGTAGAATTTGGTGGGCTTCTCGGTTATGCACCGGTCATGGAGGTAAATAAATTTTCTTGTGAAAGCTTCATAAACAGAGGTGGTAGAATACCTGCACCTATACATAGCTTTAAAAACTAATACAAAGCACCATATGTGTTATTATTATTTCAACGGATATGCCGGAGTTTGGTATATCTGTTTTTTTGTTATTGATTAAATTTAGGATATTAAGTAAATTTAGCTTCTAAGTAAATAAGTACAGTAGTCGGTGAATGATAAACATATATAAATTTTGTTTGAATATTTATAGATGAATTATATTTATGTTGACAATATTGAATTTTGGGAATATAATTACCTTACTAAATAGCTTGTGAGAATTGTTAAAAATATATAGGAGATATTGTTAAGAGGTGATATAGTAAAATGTCTATAAGAAATGATGATAGTTTTTGGAATGCCTCCTTAGAGGAGATTAAGAGAGGTTATGTGGAAGAAGAAAAGGAAGTTTGCTGCATTATCTGTGCACAAGGCTTTACCAAAGGAAGGATATATGAGATAGATGGTATGCTTTTTGATGCTCAAAAGGCAGCAGAGCTTCATGTAGAGAGAGAACACGGCTCTATGTTTAACTATATTTTAAATATGAATTCCTCCTTTACAGGTATTTCTGAAATACAAGGGGAGCTCCTTGCACTTTTCAAAGAAGGAATCTCTGATAAAGAGGTGGCTGAGAGATTAAAGATAGCTCCGTCTACAGTGAGGAATCATAGATTCAAGCTTAGAGAAAAGGAAAAGCAGGGCAGGCTATTTCTTGCCTTGATGGATATGTTAAAGGAAGAGGATAATAAAGACATAAGGAATACCCATAAAGGAACCCTTATTGATCCTCATAAGACTGCTACTACCTTAGACGATCGATTTAATATCACTGAGGAAGAAAAGGCAAAGGTTATTTCTACTTATTTCTATGAAAATGGAGCCCTAAAAAGCTATCCTGCCAGAGAAAAGAAAAAGATAATTGTCCTAGAAGCTATCGCTAAGAGCTTTAAGCCTAAGAGAAAATACACAGAAAAAGAAGTTAATAGAACCTTACAGAGGATTTTTGAGGATTATGCAACCTTGAGAAGGGCTTTAATTGAATATGGATTTCTGGACAGAACTAATGACGGTTCAGGCTACTGGGTAAAAGAGTAGCTTACAGCTTGCCAATGCGAACACTTTCTCACTTCTATGGTGCCATT
>JAEXSY010000017.1 GCA_023440105.1 Bacillota bacterium | reverse complement strand
GCCTTAGGGGCTAGATGCTTTCTGCTTATTTCCTTTACAGGAAGGATGACTAATTTTGCCTATGAGGCTGCAGTAAAGACTTCAGAAATAGCCTCTGCAGTTTCCGGTGCCAGTGCTGATGCTCTTTCAGGGGCAACACCACTAGCAGCTCTCAAAATGGGAGGCTCTGTAGATTTAATGAGCATGTTCATGGGGAATACTGCAGGTACCATAGGAGAAACTTCAGCCCTAGCAATACTTATAGGAGCAGCGTTTCTTCTTATAACTGGCGTCATTGATTTAAGAATTCCAGGAACATACTTAGGAAGCTTTTCTATATTTGTGCTTATCTTCGGAGGTCATGGCTTAAGTCTAAGCTACCTAGCTGCACAGCTCTGTGGTGGCGGTCTTATGCTGGGAGCCTTCTTCATGGCCACGGATTATGTCACTTCGCCGATCACTAAGAGAGGGCAGCTTGTTTACGGATGTCTTTTAGGAATTCTAACAGGTCTTTTCAGGATATTTGGGGGATCTGCAGAAGGAGTATCCTATGCGATAATTTTCTCAAATCTTCTGGTACCTCTTATTGAGAAGATAACAAGACCTGTTGCTTTCGGAAAGGAGGGCAAGAAGGTATGAATATAAAGAAGATATTAAAGGATACATTGATGCTTACAACTATAACTCTTGTAGCAGGAATTGCATTGGGCTTTACCTATAAGTTAACTAAAGAGCCTATTGAGAATCAGAATTTTATAAGCAAGCAGAAGGCCTATAAAGCTGTTTTTGCTGAAGCCAGTGAATTTGTTCTGGATCCTGCTGTGGATATTGAGGAAGCTGGAGATATACTTTTAAAAAATGGAATAGCTGGTGTATCCATAGACGAGGTGGTTGAGGCTGTTGATAATAGCGGAAAAGCCTTAGGCTACGTAATCAACGTAACAGACAGCGGTGGCTATGGTGGAAACATAAGCTTTTCCTTAGGAATAGCCATGGATGGAACAACCAAAGGAGTTTCACTGCTTTCTATCAGTGAGACAGCAGGCCTTGGCATGAAGGCTAAAACAACCAACTGGCTGGATCAGTTTATGAATAAACAGGTTGAAGCCTTTAATGTAACAAAAGCTTCTGCAGCATCAGAGGGTGACGTGGAGGCTATTAGCGGTGCTACCATAACCAGTAAATCTATAACCAATGGTGTAAATGCAGGACTCTGCTTTTTCAGAAGCATCGTGGAAGGAGGTAACTAGAGGTGAAGAGCGCTTTAGAAAGACTATATAACGGAATAATTAAAGAAAACCCAACCTTTGTTCTTATGCTGGGGATGTGTCCAACCCTTGCAGTAACTACTTCGGCAATGAATGGACTGGGCATGGGACTTACCACCATGGTTATCCTTGCCATGTCAAATCTGATGATATCTGCACTTAGAAAGGCAATACCCGACGGGGTAAGAATGCCGGCATTTATCGTTGTTGTTGCTTCCTTTGTTACCATAGTACAGTTTTTACTTCAGGGCTTTATACCATCTCTTTATGAAAGCCTTGGAATATATATACCTCTTATAGTTGTTAACTGCATAATCTTAGGACGTGCAGAATCCTATGCCTCCAAGAATCCTGTGCTGCCATCACTCTTTGACGGAATAGGAATGGGACTGGGCTTTACTCTGGGGCTTACCTGCATAGGTGCTGTAAGAGAGCTTCTAGGTGCTGGACAGATATTTGGATTTACCGTTATGCCGGGAAGCTACGAGCCTATAACTATATTCATTCTTGCTCCTGGAGCCTTCTTTGTTCTTTCTATGCTCACGGCTATCCAGAACAAGATAAGGATAGAAAATGCTAAAAAGGGAATAAAAAAGTCAGCTCCTTCGGGATGCGGAGCTGACTGTAGTGCTTGCGGAAGCAGCTGCAGCACCATAAAAATAGAAGATAAGACTCAGGGAGGGGATAAGTAATGAAGGAATTAATAATTATCGCCATAGGCTCAGCCCTGGTTAACAATGTTGTTCTCAGTCAGTTTTTAGGACTGTGCCCTTTCCTGGGAGTATCTAAAAAGGTGGAGACAGCAGCTGGTATGGGAGCAGCTGTAACCTTTGTTCTTACTGTGGCGTCATTGTGTACAAGTGTGATATATAAATATATTCTGGTCAAAACTGATACTACCTATCTACAGACCATAGTATTCATCCTGGTAATTGCTGCCCTGGTGCAGTTTGTGGAGATGGTTCTTAAAAAGATAAGTCCAGGGCTGTATAATGCCCTTGGGGTATATCTTCCCTTGATAACAACTAACTGTGCCGTATTAGGAGTTGCCCTCTTAAATGTTCAGAACTCCTACAGCATCCTTGAAGGTACTATAAACGGCCTTGCTACTGCTATAGGCTTTACCATAGCCATAGTAATCATGGCAGGACTCAGAGAAAAAATAGAATTTAATGATGTTCCGGAAGCCTTCAAGGGCTCTCCTATAGTACTGATTACTGCAGGGCTCATGGCCATAGCCTTCTTTGGTTTTTCAGGAATAATATAGGAGGTGCACCGTTATGAATGTTATCTTAATAGCAGCAGCTATCGTTGGAGGCACAGGACTCTTTATAGGACTGTTTCTGGGAGTTGCTGGTGAAAAGTTTAAAGTAGAGGTGGATGAGAAGGAGCAAGCTATTGCCGCTACTCTTCCTGGCAATAACTGTGGAGGCTGTGGCTACGCCGGCTGCGATGCCCTGGCAAAGGCAATAGCTAAAGGAGACGCCCCTGCTGGTGCATGTCCCGTTGGTGGAGCTCCCGTGGCAGCAAAAATCAGCGAAATCCTCGGAGTAGAAGCAGAAGAATATACACACATGGTAGCCTTCGTTAAGTGCGGAGGAGGCTGCAGCAAGACTAAGCAGAACTATAACTATTATGGAGTACAGGACTGCAAGTTTCTAGAGTATGTTCCTTCTGGTGGAGCAAAGACCTGTAACTATGGCTGTCTTGGCTTTGGAAGCTGCAAGAAGGTCTGCGAATTCGGAGCCATAGAGATAGTAGATGGTATTGCCGTAGTAGATAAGGAAAAGTGTAAGGCCTGTGGCAAGTGTGTACTAGAATGCCCTAAGAACCTTATAGAGTTAATTCCTTATGATTCTAAGGCAGTGGTACAGTGTAGCTCTAAGGACTTTGGTAAGGCTGTAAAGGCTGCCTGCTCTGTAGGCTGTATTGGATGTAAGCTCTGCACTAGAGTCTGCGAGGTTGGTGCTATAACAGTAGAAAATAACATAGCATATATAGATCAGGATAAGTGCACAGGCTGCGGAAGCTGTGCGGAAAAGTGTCCTAGTAAGATAATTATAAGATAAAACATTATATTAAAGTAAGTTATTATATAGAATATCGAGTTATAATAAATCAAGTATATATTGAAATATGATTAATATTTGATCTTTATTGAAAAACTTAGCAAAGAATATCCGTTAGTCCAAAAAAGTTGGAGTAGCGGATTTCTTATTTTATCAGTTTACTATAAAACTATTATTCACTTTATTCATTAATATCAAGAGCCTCTGACCTCTGAAATTGCTTGAGTACATTATACTCGTATATGACCATTATTTGTGAGAATTCTACACATAATGTTTAAATAAGTAGAGTTTTTATACAATTTGTTGAATTATTCGCTTTAACTATATATAATTTAATCATATAGATTTTGATTTTTTAAAGGTTATAGTGTTAGTAGGAGGAAGAGATATGATAGATAAGATAGAAGATATAAGGTTTTTTAGGGTTATAACGGGTTTTATTATGCTTATGTTCATAGGTATTATTTATGCTTGGTCTATATTATCATCTCCTTTAAGTTCTGAATTTAGCTGGAGTAGCTCAGCATTAGGTATAAATTTTACAATAGTAATGTCCTGTTTTTGTATGGGAGGAGTAATTAACAGCGTCATTCAAAAATATATACCATCACCTTCAATAATAAGATTAACAGCACTAATGATATTATTAGGATTTTTATTTTCTTCTAGGCTTAAATCTAATTGTATATTTCAGTTATATGTATCATATGGATTTATTTTAAGTCTTGGGGTTGGAATTGCATATAATATGATTTTAAGCTGCTTAATAGCATGGTATCCAGAGAAGAAAGGGACTATTTCTGGTTTTCTTCTTATGGGGTTTGGAAGTAGCAGTCTCATTATAGGGAGTCTTGCAAATAAGTTAATAGGAATAAGTACAATAGGATGGAGAAAAACCTATATAATCCTTGGAATCGCTATTTTCCTAATTCTTTTAATTGGTTCCTCTCTAATAAAGGCTCCTAATGTGAAAGATTGTTCATTGAGAAAAGATAAAGTTTTGTCCAATAAAGAGATAAGTACGAAAGAAATGATAAAATTAAAATCATTTTGGTTAGTTTTTCTTATAACTGCCCTTGCCAACGGTATTGGAACTGGTATTATAGGGCATTGTAAGTTCATTGCAATAGAGGGAGGAGCTTCTCCATCACTTGCAGCTCTTATAGTAGGAATATTATCTCTATGTAATGGGTTAGGAAGACTCTTCTTTGGCGCTATCTTTGATAAATTAGGGGTAAGAAATACCCTTTTAATAAACGCATTAACATTTCTCATAGCTTCTATATTTATTATTATTGGAATAAAAAACTACTATTTAATTATGTTAATTATAGGTATGGCAGCAATTGGATTTAGTTATGGAGGCTCTCCAACTATAAGTGCAGCTTTTGTAGGAAGCCAATATGGTAGAATTAGTTATTCTTCTAATCTAAGTATAATTAATTTATCAATGCTCCCTGCTTCAATAATGTCTACCATAGCGGGCCGACTACAAACGGCTTCAGGATCATATTTAAGTACTTTAATACTAATGATTGTTATGAATTTAATTATTATTTTACTTAATTATAAATTTAAGGCTTCCATGAGTATAGGCAAGTAGTGATAACTGTGATTTAAGAAAAAAAGATATTGTGAAAATTGGATGGACACCCGTTAGCCCGTGAATGCCTGGACTAACGGGTATTATACTTTATTATCGTATAATATCTTTCTTGTTTTTAAGTATTCATGAATAGTTAGACTAAAAACATCCTTCTATTTATATTAGATGTAGTTTTATAGAAATTAATTTTTTAATTTCTATTAGATACTATTATCAGAAAAGATTTATTGTCTATAATTGTCGAAATGTATATAATTTATGTATTATTAGTGTAGTGAATATGTGATTTAGTGTAGTATTTTCTACAATATGGAATTAAATTAGTGAATAATTTAAGGTCATAAATTATTTTTTTATGTTTCTATGAAGAATAATAAAAAATTATATATATAAAGGAAGGAGCTAGAATCATTACAGCAATTAAATAATTCTTATAAATAATATTAGAAATATATCTTTGAGTAGTGGCACGGTAGTTGCTAAATATAGTAGTGAAGACGTTCACAGAGGTTTGGCATGAAAACAAATAGTATGATGGCAGGAAAGGAGATAAGAATGATTAAATATTTTGATCCAAATAATATTAAACCTGATATTCCAGGAATAGTTATTCTTAGTCATGGTCCCATGGCTATAGCTATTGCAAAATCAGCAGAAGTAATTTTTGGAGGTCCAATAGAAAATATAGCAGCCTTTGGATTAGAAGAAAATGACGTGCCAGAGGAATATAGAGAGGAATTTTTCAAGGCTATAGATAGATTCCCTAAGGATACTGTAATTTTAATGGATATTTTTGGAGGATCGCCCTGTAATCAACTTATGAGATATTCTAAAAGTAATAATATAGAGGTTAATGCTATTGCAGGAATAAGCTTGCCGATGGTTTTAAATGCGTCCTTCTTAAGGAAGACCTATTCTGGGAAAGAGCTTATAGAAAAGCTGATAAACGAAGGTAAGGATAGTATAGTAAATGTTTCAGAAATGTTGAAATAGCTAATAAGTTTTAAATAGCAATTTATTAAAGCTGCAACTAGGTCCATTGGTAGAGGAGGGGTGAATATGTTTGGAAGGGGTAAGGCAATTTCTAAAGAAAAAGCTGCAAAGAGCTTTGCCTTATGGATTCAGCTATATTATTCTAGTGAGATATTAAAAATCGTAAAAAAGCAAGGGGAAAATCCTGAAGAAGCAGCAGTGCTTGGTTTATTTCATGGTATAGCCTTGTTATTTTGGGAGTTAGAGAAGGCTATAGGCTCTGGTATGCTTACGCAAGAGAAGGTCTTGGATCTTAAGATAAAAACAATTGAATACTTAGTTAACTCCACATCTGGAAATGACAAACTGTCAGAGGATGGCATCAAATCCTTTACCATTTGGATATATGATTTATACGATAAGCTAGGGCTTACTCAATATACTGAGGAAGAAGAGGCGATTGAGCATATAAGTACTTCTATTTGTGAAATGTCAGGAATAACTAAGGAAAAAAGCATCAGGGAATTAACAGAAAACCTTCATAGGTATTTTTCACGACTTATAACTACTAAGAAGGTTGAATAGACAATTTGGGATATTAATGGATTCTAAGAATCTTTTAATAATAGAATAATAAAAATTTTCAGGGAGGTTTTGTTTATGAGTAGATTTTTACTCTTTAGAGTGGATAATAGATTGGTCCATGGTCAGGTTTGTACCGTATGGATTCCAGAAAATCTCGTTAAAAGAGTCGTTATTATCCATGATGAATATGCTAAGGATGACTTTTTAATTAAGCTTCACAAAAATGTCGTGCCAAAGGGGGTTCAGTGTGACACTATTAGCTCTGAGCAGGCTATAGAGGAATGGAATAGAGACCAGTTTGGAGAAGAAAATACCATTGTATTATTCCAGGATGTAAAGACAGCTTTGAAGCTATACAAAATGGGATTAGTATATAATGAACTTCAAGTAGCAACTCTTGCAGGAACTAAAGACTCAGTATGTATATATAAGCAGGTTAATGTATCACCAGAAAATGCTAGGATTATGCTTGAGATTATTGATCATGGTGTAGATATGTACTGTCAAATGTATTCTTCCGAGCCAAGAGTTCAGGTAAAGGAGCTATTATATCAAAAGAAAACTAAGGCAAAGCTAAAATTATAATATATAAAAAGTTAAAAGGATGTGAAAATTATGGGAATAACACTTACCCAGGCATTACTTGTATCAATTTTATATTGGATTACAACAGCACCATATCTATCGCTTTACTCTTCTAACCTTAACTGGCCTGTTGTTAACGGATTCTTTATCGGTCTTATTATGGGTGATCCTGTAACAGGAACAATGCTTGGAGGTCTACTTCAGACCTTAAACATGGCACCATCAATGGTTGGACAAACTGTAACCATGGACTTAAAGATGGCTTCATTTATTACAATACCTATGGCTATGTCTTCCGGTCTTTCAGCCGAAAATATTGTAACCTTTGCTGTTCCATTTACAGTATTAGGTGCATTCATACAGCCTTTAACCAGAACCTTAAATCAGATTATATTAAATTTAGCTGATAAGGCTGCAGAAAAAGCTGATACAAGGATGTATTCTTTTGTTGCTACTTGGGTTAATGCACTTATACAATTACCCTTCTATTTTGGAGTTATGTTTGTTGCTCTTTATTTTGGACAGGATGCAATGTCCTATTTACTATCAATAATACCTGATTGGTTAATGATATCCTTTATGACCTTGGCTAAATTCTTGCCAGGCATTGGATTTGCAATGTTCTTAAAGAGTATGAACAAAAAAGAATATCTTCCAATGTTCTTTATGGGGTTCTATATAATGTATTTCTTCGGAGCTGCAGGTCTATCTATGATTGGCGTTACAATTTTCGGAGTGCTTCTGGCTATTATGTTTGTAAAGCCCTGGGAGAAGAAGTCAACTGAGGAGGGTGTTTAAAAATGAGTGAGAAAAAGAAGTATATATTAGATAAATGGACTTTATTTAGATGTTGGTATAGGTCGATAACCTATGTAAATATGTCGATATCCTATCCAAGGTATTACGGTGTTGGTTTTGCCAATGGTATAATCCCTGCTCTTAGAAAACTATATGCTGATAGACCTGAAGAAATTAAGGATGCTCTACAGAAATATGGAGAATCCTACTATTTAGCTGAGCCCAGTACTGGTGCTGCTGTAACAGCTGTGGTTCTTAGGATGGAAGAAGAAAGAGCAAATGGTGCTGACATTTCTCGTGATTCTATAAATGCATTTAAGACTGGTGTTATGGGTGGTTTAACTGGTTTTGGTGATACTATATTCTCCAGTACATTAAGACCTCTTGCTATGGCTATTTTTACTCCTATGGCTATCGCTGGTAATGTTATGGGTCCCTTAGGTTTCCTATTATTTAAGGGGACTGCCCGTTATGCTAATGGTGCTCTTTGGTATTTAAGCTGCTTAAAGCTTGGTAAGGCAGCCCTTGGAAGTATGTTGGACAAAGGTTCTGGCCTATTAAAAATGCTAGTAGATGGTACTGCAATTCTTAGTATGTTTGTTATGGGAGCCATGACATCGAAGTATGTAACTGCAAAAGTGGCATTACAGGTTACTGTTAGTGAGACTACTGCTTCACTACAATCCTTCCTTGATTCAGCTCTACCAGGAATCATTCCAATTGGTACTGTATTTTTAATGTATTGGTTAATGGGTAGCAAGAAGATGAGTGTTATAAAGGTTATACTTATCTTCTTGGTTATCAGCATAGTAGGAAGCTTAATTGGATTATTTGCTTAAAGAATAACTTAATATTACATAAAATTTTGTAACCAATAAAGTAAAGGAGGACGCTGTTTAAATTAAATATTTTAAGCTAGCGTCCTGCTTTGTAAATAAAACACTTATTAAAACGGAGAGGATGAATATTATGAAAGTATTATGCTTAGCTGATGAGGGCATTAAAAAAGAATCCTTTGTGAAAGCTGTTAATAACAATTTAGGAAAGGCTGATGCAGCATTTGAGGTCATTGACGAATATGGAAAGGATGGTTTGTTTATCATTGAAACTCAAGGTCCAGGAGCTATAGAGATACCTAAGGGTTTTTATAATCACGAAGATGCAGAAATAATTATAGGAAGTATTTTATGTCCATTTTCAAAGGAGATAATGGATATGTTCCCTAATCTAAAGGTAATAGGTACATGTCGAGGTGGCTTAGAAAATGTTGACATGGAAGCCTGCAAGGAGAGAAATATTATGGTGGTCAATGGCTTTGGTAGAAATGCTGAGGCTGTATCAGACTTTACTATGGCTATAATGCTCTCTGAGGTTCGTAATGTAGCTAGATCTCATAGTAATCTAGTAACTAATCCAAAAGCATGGACAACAAACTGGGTAAGCTCCCCTTATGTTCCTCATATAAAGGAATGTACTGTAGGAATCTTTGGTTTCGGTAATATAGGAAGACTTGTGGCCAAGAAGCTCTCAGGCTTTGGCTGTAAGATAATGATTTATGACCCATATGTGACTGATGAGAATATTAAGGCTTCAGGATATATTCCTGCTGATAAGGAAACCCTTTTTAAGGAAGCAGATATTGTTACCATTCATTCAAGGCTTGTAGAAGCTACAAAGGGGATTATTGGTAGAAAGGAAATAGAACTTATGAAACCCACTGCGTACTTTATTAATACAGCCAGAGCAGGTCTTGTAGACTATGATGCGCTATTAGAGGCTCTACAAAACAAAAAAATTGGTGGAGCTGCCCTTGACGTATTCCCTGACGAGCCATTACCAGGGAACAGTCCATGGCGTAAATTAGACAATTGTACTATAACAGAGCATATGGCTGGTGCTGTTTTAGCTTCTAGATCCTATGCTGCATCCCTGGTAGCAGAAAGTATAGCTAATGCTATTAAGGGGGTAGACGTTCCACAGATAATTACTAAGGATTTAATGAAGGATGAAGCCTATAAAGCTTGGGCTCTAAGAGCTATTGAGGAGCTAGGTCTGTAGCTATAATTTATAAAAGAGATAATTTGTTTGAGAAGGGAATGATAGCATATGATGATTAATATGGGAGATATGCTGAAGACTGCCAAAGCTAAGGGATATGGCATAGTAGCTCCTTGTCCAATGAGCCCAGAGCAGATTAAATGGTGCTTTGAATCCGCTAGGAAGCTAAAGGCCCCAGTGATTATTTGTAACCATGCATTCCTTCCCACCTCTATGCCTATAGAGGTAGCAGGAGATGCAGTGAATTTTTATTCTAAGCATTATCCTGAGGTGCCAGCTTCTCTTTGTCTTGATCATGGGGAAAACCTGGAGGCTGCAGTAAGAGCTATAAAGGCAGGTTATACAGGTGTTATGATAGATAGGTCTATGTGTCCTGATGATGAAAACATAGAGGTGCTTAAGGAAGTAGTAAAGATGGCTCATGCCATGGATGTTGGTGTTGAAGGAGCCGTAGGGGGAGTTCCATGGAGGGACGCTACTCCGGAAGAAGTAGAGGCCTATCTTACTAAGGTGGATATTTTTAAGAGATTTGTTAAGGAAACAGAGGTAGACGCTGTTGCAGTAGCTGTAGGATCTTTTCATGGAGACAATAAAACAGGCACTTCTAATATGCATTATAATCTTATCGCTGAACTAAAGGAGGCATCTCCAGCAGCTTTGGTTATGCATGGCTGCTCTGGAAGTGGTTCAGAAGGAATAACTAATTCTGCTAGGTATGGTATAACTAAGTTCAATGTTGGGGGAGAGCTGGTTGACGGAGCTATAAAAGGAATACAGAGCTTTCTTGAAGAGGAAGAAGGGAAAGATGATAGCACAGCTAGGGCTTTTCTTAGCTCTATGAGCCAGGGGTATTGTAAAAATCTTGAGCATTTTATAACTATGGTTGGGTCAGTAAATAAAGCTTGATTTTTTTGATAACCCTTTAGAGCGAAAAGCAAAAGAAAGGAAGGATAATTATGCTGTTAAGAACGGATGTTATAACTGAAAAGGCAGCTAGGGAGGGCTATGGAGTAATTGCCTCTAGCCTTTATGATGCGAATTCAATAAAATATTGTTTTGAGGCTGCTCATAGAATTAATAGTCCTGTAATAATTAGAGCTTCTGTTGAAGAAGTAAATATTAATGAAGCTATTGAATGGGTAAAATTTTATGAAAAATACTATCCTTTGGTGTCTATAGCTCTGCAGACGGAGGATGTTAAGTCTCTTGAGGAAGCGGCAATAGCAGCAAAGGCTGGCGCTAGTGGAATTTCAATAGCTAGCTCTATCAATAATGATAAGCTTTTAAAAGAAGTATTAAGACTTTGTCAGGTAATGAATATTTCAGTAGAGACCTCTAAAACTATAGATTCCATAGAGGAAGCTTATAATATAGGTAAGGATTTGTTGGGAGATATTATTAAGCTAGAGGTAGACTTCGATGCTGAGAGAATTGATATTGATAATCTTTCAAATATAATTAAAGCATTAAGAAGAGAAAGCTATTTAACCATAGCTCTTAGTGATATTTCTAATCTTAAAGACGAAGAAAGAAAAAAGCTAAGCTATGCAGGAGCTTCAAAATTTGACAATAAA
>JAEXSY010000462.1 GCA_023440105.1 Bacillota bacterium | reverse complement strand
TATATAGCAGCATCAATATGCTCTGCTATTATTGCTGCATCGGTAAGTATTGCAGAGGGTGGACTATCTATAATAACATAGTCCATTTCTTCTTTAATAGCATCAATAAGCTTTTTAAGCCTTACACTAGTTAGCAGCTCTGTTGTCTCTTCTACAGGTTTTCCTCCAGGTATTATATAAAGTAATTTAGGCTTTAACTCCTGTACACATTCATTAAAGGCTATTTCTCCACTAAGATATTCCGAAAGCCCTAAATTTCCCTCAGAAAGACCACAGATTTTTCCTATTGATGGATTTTTAAGATCGCAATCTATAAGTACAACCCTTTTGCTCTTCATAGACAGAGATAATGCCAAGTTATAGGCTATAGTGGATTTTCCCTCATTTCCCATAGCACTGGTTATCATTATAGTCTTAATATTCTCTTCATCTGAAGCTTTTTCAATTCTAGTTCTAATAGACCTTACTGCTTCTATAAATCCTTGAGATAGATTTTTATTATCTATTGATATAATATCATTATCAGCTTTTCTTCTTCGCTTAGCTTGCACCTTTGGTATTGTCCCAAGAACTCTTATATTCAATAGTTTAGTAATATCCTCCTGCCTCTTAACAGTACGTCTTGTTATTGAGTAAATAAATACTATCACTATTCCTAACAAGGCTCCCTTCATCGCACCAGTTTTAGCACTGCTTAAAGAATACGAAGTATAGCTCTTTCCCGATGGCTCTTTAGGAATTCCAGACTCATCCATAAGCTGTAGATTGGTTTTGCCTATAGCATATTCTGCAACCTTTGGATAATTATCTATAGTACTCTTCAATACCTTATATATAAGCTCTGGGTCTTGTCCTATAACCTTAAGAATAAAAATATTTGAATTTTCTATAGCATCAGCAGAAATACTGCCCGGTACATAAGTTAAGCCTAAATCCTCAGCTATTAGATTATTTAAGGTTGTACTAGTAAGTATATAGGGAAAGGTCTTGCTAAGCTGCTCAGCAGTTATACTATTGCTATCAGATTGTATGCTGAAGGTAGCATAGGCTACATAATGGGGAGTGTACACAAACCTTGACTTAATAAAGCTGTAGCCTGATAAAAGCACCATAAGAATTAAAATTATCCACCACAGTTTTTTTAGACCCTTAATAAAATCCTCAATATATGTAGTTATATCTATTTTCTTTTCACTATTATTGGAATCATTATACATTTAATATACTCCTAAATCTTATGAGAGTTTTTCTTTATTAATCCTATTATTATCTCTATAATAATAGGCACCATAACTCTTAGTCATGGTTAGGATATTACCGCTCCAGGCATTATTGAATATACAGCCCAATAGCTTTCCTGACTGCCCACCTAAATCATATATAGCGTCATTTATATCTATCGCAAGAGAAGAACTCTGCTTAACTACAATTATTGATCCATCACAATAAGGAAGCATAGCTTCTGCATCAGACAAGAGAGACATTGGGGGGCTATCTATGATAACAAAATCATATTTCTCTCTGGACTTCTTTATTAAAGTCTGCATTTTTTCAGAGCTTACGAGCTCTGTTGAGTCTTCTCTACCTTTTTTTCCTGTGACAAGATCTAGATTATTAATAAAGCTTGGTATAATAACCTCCTCATATCCCCTTTTTCCTGATAGATACTCCTCGATCCCTATATTCCTATAGGATCTAACCTTAAAAAGCTTATGTACAGAAGGCTTTCTTATATCACCATCTATAAGCAGAACCTTATTTGATGCCTTTTGCGCTAAGGATATAGCTATATTTGCTGCTACAGTAGATTTACCTTCATTTTCACTAACACTACTGATTATTATTACCTTAATAACCTTATCCTTAACCTTATATTCCAGCTTAGTTCTAATCTTTTTGTAGGCTTCCACAAAATAAAAGCTTACTGATGGATTTGTCATAAGTACCCCAGTTTTTTGTTTGTTCAGCCATGACTTTAAGGTTTTATATTTATTTTCATGATAAACAATCCCCAATAATGTAGTATCAAGCTTTTTACTTACATCACCTGAATTTTTTATGGTATCCTTCATATAGGAAACTATAACTATAAGAATAATCATAACTAGAGCTCCCAACTTAAAAGCCTTAGAAGCCTTATCCTTTACATCTATATAATTTGATGGATAATTAGGGTACTCTGCACTCTCCATAACCTGTATTACAGGGTTTCCATCAACATATTTAGATATTTCAGAAAAGCTCTCCATAGTAGCTTTCATTATGTCATAGGCTAGCTTTGGGGTCTCTGCCTCGGCACTTACTATTAAGAAATTTGTTTCTGGTATAGCTCTAGCGGTTATATTTCCAGGCAGTACGTTCTCACCCATAGAATCAGCTATCATGAGCTGAAGCACCTCATTATTAGATATATCGGAAAATATCTCTGCCAAGGAGGCTGTAGCCATAATATTTCCGTACTGATAGCTTTCAGTACCACTCATAGTAACAGCTAAGGTAGTGCTGGAGGTGTATTGAGGTTTATAGGTATACTGAACCACCATGTAGGTAATCATATACCCCATTAACCCAGCTATTAATATAAGCCACCAGCTGTTGAATAAATCTCTGATAATATCCAAAAAGTCAATATTAAACCCATCCTGAGAAGTCCTATCATTTTCAAGCTGCATCTTTTAACCTCCTATTTCTCTACCACAACGATCAAATCAACAGAACCACTATAGCCATTAATAGAAAGACTATAGGTTATTGTATATATCCCTGGTTTATTAATATCTACATTATTTTCTATTGAAATATCTCCTATATAAATTGTGCCACTACCACCAGAATAATTGATAGGATAATAGCTGCTCCCAAGATTAGCTCCCTCTAAATACTCTGAGACCTTTATATCCTCTCCAACATTTGCATATATTAGATAGTCCTTAAGGGATATTTCTGCTAGTTTACTTTTATCCTCATAGACTCTCGCCTCTGCTTTCAGATGAGAAGTATCTCCAGCATTATTGGTAACCGAAAAATCCATTTCATAATTGTCCTCATTATATGCAACATCTACTTTTACATTCCTAGATATATCGCCATCAATAACATCATAAGCTCCTATTTTTGAAGACCAATTTAAATCATAACTATCATAAAATATCAGGGGCTCAGTTAATGTAAACTTTGGAGAAGTATAATCCTTATAGGTTATTTCTCTAGTTGCTCTTCCATAATTATTGCTTGAATCACAAACAGCATAGGTAACAGTTCTTTTATTATTAACAAATTTTGATATCTTCTCCACCACTATAGAGTCACTTACATCTCCATCCTCGTTATCCATGGCTGTAACTCCCTTTAATAGCTCCTTCTCAGATGCCTCTACACTGACCTCTAGACTCTCTCCCTCCACTGTTATTACCGGTGCCTCATTATCAGCACCTACTACCTCTAACACTCTAAAAGCAATAAATAATACTGTTACTATTGCAAATGAAATTATGCTTATTCTCTTTATTAAACCCATTTTAAACTCCTATGTATATATTTAAAAATCCATCACCATTCTACTGGAGGTTTCCTCGTCCAGCTCTGTTACCTTTGTATCCATTACCCTATAAACTCTCTGACAAAGATTTAAGACACTGGGCCTATGGGTAGTTACTATACAGGTTTTATTAGGTCTTTGCTGAATTATATTCTTTAAAACCCTTCTTTCTGTCTCTACATCCAGGGCACTGGTAGCTTCATCTAGAAGTAGTATTGGAGCATCTCTTAAAACAGCCCTGGCAATGGCTATCCTCTGAGCTTGTCCCTCAGAAACTCCTCTTCCCCTCGCACCTAGCTTTCCGTTAATTCCCTCAGGAAGCTTTGCAACAAATTCATAGGCACAAGCAATCTTTAAGGCCTCAATTATTTCTTCATCGGTGGCATCTTCCTTGACCATGCGCATATTTTCTGCAATGGTACCGGAAAGAATGGTATTACCCTGAGGCACATAAGCAAAATATCTGCGGGTGTCAGCATTGAGCTTTACCTTATTTCCCAGGTAATCGATTATCTCTGCTTCTCCATAGTCGGGAGATATAAGACCCAAAATCATTCGAATCATTGTGGTTTTACCTTCACCAGAGGGACCTACCAGAGCTACTATTTCATTAGGTCTTGCAATAAAATCAGAATCTGTGAGAATCATATTATTCTCTACATATGAGAAATTAACAGCATTCATCTTAACAGTAAAGCCATGTTCAATCACAGCCTGTAACTCCTTGCTAGCGGCTTCAATATGCTCCTCCTTGGGTAGCTCCACCAATTCCCTTATACGCCCTGCAGAAACAGAGCTATTAAGCATCGAGGGTATAATGGCAACCAGGCTATTAAAGGCACCAGATAGATTGCTTCTCTGTCCTAAAAAAAATGTCATGGTACCAATTCCAATACCTCTATAAAAAACCTTATATACACAGTACCCATAGCCAATGTATTGAACCAGCATCCCCACTAGAGAAAGAGCTATATTAGTCTTTATACTGAACATATTATAATCAAGACTATAATCCTTAAACTTCTTCTGCCAATCCCTGAGCCCCTTGCCATAAAATTCTGTAATTCCAAAGGATTTTATGGTATCCATGTTATAAAAGGTCTCCGATTCAAAGGTCATAA